>DASPGQ010000073.1 GCA_035620555.1 Vicinamibacteria bacterium | reverse complement strand
AGACGGCTCCAGACCTATCGCCTGATCGCCAAGATGCCGACGCTCGCGGCGTTCGCCTATCGGCACAGTATCGGCATGCGCTACACCTATCCCGACAACGACCTGCGTTACACCAAGAACTTCCTCAAGATGATGTTTGCGATGACGCCGAGCTTCGACGCCGATTCGGTGCTGGCGAAGGCGCTCGACGTCCTGTTCATCCTTCACGCCGATCACGAGCAGAACTGCTCGACGAGCGCGATGCGTTGCGTCGGTAGCTCGGAATCCGATCCCTACTCGGCGACGGCAGCGGCGGCGGCAGCGCTCTATGGGCCGCTCCACGGTGGAGCCAACGAGGCCGTTCTCCGGATGTTGAACGAGATCGGAAGCAAGGAGAAGGTGCCCGCCTACATCAAACGCGTGAAGGAGGGCGAGGTGCGGCTCATGGGCTTCGGCCATCGGGTCTACAAGAGCTACGATCCCCGCGCCACCATCATCAAGAGAACCGCGCACGAGGTCTTCGAGGTCACGGGGAAGAACCCGCTCATCGATATCGCCGTCGAGCTCGAGCGCATCGCCCTGCAGGAGGACTACTTCGTGAAGCGGCGTCTCTACCCGAACGTCGACTTCTACTCCGGCATCATCTACGAAGCGATGGGTTTTCCCGTGAGCATGTTCCCCGTGCTCTTCGCGATTCCTCGCACGTCGGGCTGGATCGCGCAATGGGAGGAGATGCTGACCGACTCCGAGCAGCGGATCGCCCGGCCGCAGCAGCTCTACGAGGGCTACGAGCAGCGGGACTTCGTCCCCATGGGGGAGCGCAAAGCCACCTGAGCCTCCTCGCCGCGGATCGCCCGCCTGAACATCAGATTCAAGCGCAGCACCCGCCGGTTCAGCTCGCGGGCAATTCGAACGCGCTCCTCACCATCCGTCGCCGCAGCGAGCAGCTCTTTCAGAGTCACGATCTCTTTTCTGAGCTCCATCTCCGGAGGTAAGAAGCCCGCGTCTTTCAGCAACTTGTAGGCGATTCGGAGATCGTCGGGGACGAAGGCATTCGAATCGAAACGAAGGGGCTTTCCCTCGAGCTCGGGGCATCTGAGCTCTCCTCGCTCGAGAGCCGCCTCGATTCTCCTCTCGGCGATCCGCGCCAGATAATCCATTAATTGATTGATTGGCTAATTCAGTTCGTCGAGGAAATCCGAAAGTCGGGCGAGTCCATCGGCGAGCTTCGCCTCGTCGTAGCCGTAGCCGATGCGGATGTAGCCATCGATGTCGAAGTGATCGCCGGGGACGATGAGGAGGCTCTTTTCCTCACGGACCCTCTCCATCAGCACGGTCGAGTTGATGTCCCAGTCGTAGCGGACGAAAGCAATGGCGCCTGCCTTCGGGGGAACGAGAGACAGGCGATCCTCGTGTCGCGCGACCAGCTCGTTGACGAGCGGGAGCTGTCGGTTCAGGATTCCGCGCGTCCTCTCGAGAATGCGTTGCCTCGTGCCGGGCTCGAGGGCGATGGTGGCGAGCCTGTCCGACAGCGCTCCCGGCGCAATGGTCGTGTAGTCCTTGTACGACCAGAGCTCGGCTGACGTGCCCTCGTCCGCGACCATCCACCCCATTCGCAGGCCGGGAAGCCCGTAGGCCTTGGAGAGCCCCGAGGTCACGATGAGACGATCGTACCAGCCGTAGAAGGTGGGGGAGAGCACGCCATCAAGCTCGGCGCCTTGATAGACCTCATCGGCCAGGAGGTAGGCTCCCACGCTGCCCGCGATTTTCGCGATCTCCCGCATGGCATCTTCGCTCAAGACCGCGCCCGTGGGGTTATTGGGGTTGCAGACGGCGATCAGCTTGGTCCTGTCGTTCACGACGCGGCGAAGCTCGTCGAGATCCGGCCCCCAGCTCGCTTCCTCGTGGAGCGGAAGCTTGTGAACCCTTGCTCCCAGCGAGCGGGCGAGACCCCAGATCTGCATGTAGTTCGGCATCATCACGACGACCTCGTCGCCCGGCTCGACGAGGTGCGTCACTGCCACATAGTTCGCTTCGGCCGTCCCGTTCGTCGCGACGACGTTATCGGCGTCCGCCCCCGGATAGAGGTCGGCGATTCGGTCGCGCAGCTCCTCGGTGCCGTTCGTCTGCGGGTACGAAAGTCGCGTATCCGACACGTTCGAACCGTCGATCAGCTCTCCGAGCGTCATCGGCTCGACACCACTTTCGGCCAAGTTGACTTCGACGCGGTTCTCCCAGACGGACTGGGTCCGTTCCATGACGAACGTCTCGAGCTTCATGAACCGGCCGACCTCGGTTCTGCGGAACCCGGAGAGGAGAGCTGCTCGATGACCCGATCGAGCCTTTCCCGCGTTTCGTCGTCGAGGTAGCGAAAGACGATGCCGTAGTGATCGGTCTCGTCTTGGGGCGATACGGCATGCCAGCGGATCGCGGCATCCAGGCTGAGGTTCTCTCCCACGAAGTCGAGAATGAGCTTGATCCGGCTGATTCCAAAATCACTCTTGGCCTCGAGCAGCGCACCCCGGGAAGAGATGTTGTGAATCAGTCCCTCTTCCCGACCCTTGTCCCACTCGATCGTGCACTTGATGGCATCATCCGGCCGAAGACGGGCTTCGCCGCGCTTCTCCATGCTTCCTCCAGCTCAAATAGGCGGATCAGCTCTCGGTGTGAACATGCTATGTCGGAAAGCGGCATCGAGTAAAGCCGCAAGTTGGTAGAATGTTCGTGGTGCAGCGGAATCCCACCCGGGCGGTACGAATCGGACGCATGAGCATCGGCGGCGGCCATCCGATCGCCGTTCAGAGCATGTGTGCCACCCGGACCACCGACGTCGAGGCGACTTCGAAGCAGGTGGAGCAGCTCCGACTCGCGGGGGCGGATCTCGTTCGTATCGCGGTCGATAGCGACAAGGATGCCGCCTCCCTCGAGACCATTCGCGATCGGACCGATGCCAACCTGTCGGTCGATCTCCAGGAGAACTATCGCCTGGCGGAAAAGGTCGCTCCGTACGTGGATAAGATTCGCTACAACCCGGGCCACTTGTACCATCACGAGCGCTCGAAGCCGGTTCGTGACAAGGTCGCCTATCTCGTCGACGTGGCCTCCCGGTTCGACTGCGCCATGCGAATCGGGGTCAACTGCGGCTCGATCGACCCCGAACGGGCCAGCGACTTCACCGGAGACTCCGTTTCAGCCATGGTCGCTTCCGCGCTCGAACATGCCGAGATTCTCGACGGGATCGGCTACCGCCGATACTGCGTGTCGCTGAAGGACTCCGATCCGGCCAAAGTCGTCGACGCCAATCGTCGTTTCGCCGAGGCCCGTCCCGACGTTCCTCTCCATCTCGGCGTGACCGAGGCGGGTTTACCGCCCGACGGGATCATCAAGACGCGGATTGCCTTCGAGCAGCTGCTCTCTCAGGGGATCGGAGATACGATCCGGGTCTCGCTCACTCTGCCCAATCCGAAAAAGCACGAAGAGGTCGAGGTGGGCCGACGAATCCTCGACGATATCGCGGCGGGTCGATTCCGCTCCGTGCCGAAGTTTCCCGACGATCGGCTGAATATCATCTCCTGTCCCTCCTGCTCGCGGGTGGAGAACGAGGACTTCGTCGAGCTAGCGCGAAAGGTCAAGGAGATGACCCGCTACGCCAAGGACCACGCCATCACGATCGCGATCATGGGATGCCGGGTCAACGGTCCGGGCGAGACCGACGATGCCGACCTCGGACTCTGGTGCGCGCCGCGCTTCGTAAACTTGAAGCGGCGGCAAGAGTCGCTGGGTGCCTTCTCCTATGAAGAGATCCTGCCGCGCCTGAAGAAGGAGCTCGATTCTCTCATCCAGGAAAGAAGCGCGGCTACGTAGATATGTCGACAGATGGCTGCTCGGGGCTTTTCTCGATGGTGGCCTGTCAACTGTGAACGCCTCGCCAGGAGTTGACTGGCTGTGCCGTCCAATTGTACATTGTACAAGTGAAGAGAGTTACGGCATCGGAGGCGCGCAGGAACTGGTTTCAGCTCCTTGATGAGGTGGCTCAGGGCGAACGCGTCGTCATCGAGCGTCGCGGCCGGCGGATCGTCGTTTTCTGCGAGGACAAAGAACAAATGGGGCCGTCTCCACGAACGCCCAACTATCGCGAGCTTCTCCAAGTTCCGGAAGCCGACAACGCGGATCGCTGGTCTTGGAGCTGGTCCGAGAACGGTGTCGAGCTCGTCGATAAAGAGTCTTGACCATAATCCTCGACACGCATTTCCTCATCTGGCTCGTGCTGGGCTCCGATCGTGTAGCCGAGTTTTCGTGGATCGGTGTTTATCGGCCATGGGGAGTGTCGCCGATATCGCTTCTGGAGATCCAGTTTCTATCGGAGGTTGGCAGGCTGCGCGTCAAAAACTCTGACTTTGTAGAAGCTCTGGCCAGCGACGACCGGTTCGTGATCGATGACGCGCCGCTCGCGGCGTTATTCCGACAGGCGCTCTCACTCGGATGGACGCGAGACCCCTTCGATCGACTGCTCGCAGCGCATAGTCTCGCGCGGCGGGTGCCGCTGTGCAGCACCGACAGCACGATCCGGGAGCATCATGCGTTGCTGCCAAAGGAGCTGCGCGCCGGCTGACTTCGACTGGGAGCGCAGGTATTCCCGGGATCACATCCTGGGTGAACAGGTACGACAGCCGCGGTTACTCGCTCACCGAGGATTTGCTCTTCTTCTTGTTTTTGGCTTTGGGGCGAGTCTTCCCGGTCGAACCGCGAAAGATCTTGCCGCGCTTGGTTCTCCGATCGCCTTTTCCCACGGCGTCATTGTACCCGAAATCGTTTACAATTCGACCGATGCGAATCGACCTGAACTGCGACGTGGGGGAGAGCTTCGGTATCTATCGGATCGGAGCCGATTACGACGAGCTTTTCGAGATCGTGACTTCGGCCAATGTCGCTTGTGGCTTTCATGCCGGCGATCCCCAAATCATCGACCGGACGATTGCGGCGGCCGCGCGACACGGCGTGGCGGTCGGCGCTCATCCGAGTCATCACGACCTCCGCGGTTTCGGACGCCGTCCGGTTCAGGTCAATTCCGAAGAAATCGAGTCCGACGTCCTCTACCAGGTCGGTGCCATTCTCGCATTTGCGCGCGCCCACGGCGTGGCGCTCGTCCACGTCAAGCCGCACGGCGCGCTCTACAATCAGGCGGTCGAGGACGAGGAGCTGGCGTCGGCGATCGTACGGGGCGTGGCCAGGGTGAGCCGAGACCTGATATTCGTCGGACTCGCCACGTCGAGGGTGATGCGAGAGGCGGCGGAAGCCTCGGGGCTTCGCTACGCCGGCGAGGCCTTTGCCGATCGGGTCTACAACCCCGACGGCACCTTGCAGTCGCGTCGCATCGAAGGGTCGGTCATCACCGATCCCGAGCGTGCCGCCGCACAGGCAGTCTCGATCGCTTCCAATCGAAGCGTGCGGGCTCACGACGGAACCACGGTGCCGCTGGAAGCGGAAACCTTGTGCCTGCATGGCGACAACCCCAAAGCCCTGGAGAACTCGCGCCGGGTGCGCGAAGCGCTCGAAAGAGCAGGAGTCGACGTCAAGGGTCTCTTAGCAGGGTGATGAACAACGCATCTCACCCTGCGCGAGCGGAGCGAGCCCGGCGCGCTCGCCGCGCCGTAAGCAGCCCGAGCCGTGGCGGCACGATCGATTACGGGTCCCGCCACGGCATTGAGCATTAGAAGATTGACGCCTCGACCGACACCCCGATTTCTTCCCGCGGGCGACGGCGCAGTAGTCATCGAGATTGGAAACGCGATCGACGCCGATCTGAATGCGCGGGTTCGCGCGCTCGACCTGGCGCTGGCCCGAGATCCGTTCGACGGTTACCTCGAAGCGGTACCCACCTATCGATCGCTTCTCGTCTTCTACGACTCAGGCCGTTGCACGTTCGCCGCCATTCGTGAGCACGTGGCCAAACTGGGAACTAGAGCGACCGGGTCGAGACTGCCGCGGGCACGAACCAAGCAGGTGCCCGTGGTCTATGACGGCGAAGATCTCGAGGAAGTCGCACGCACGATTGGGACCAGTGCGAAGGAGGTCGTTCGACTTCACAGCGAGCGGGAGTACCTCGTGTATATGGTCGGCTTCACCCCGGGCTTCGCCTACATGGCGGAGACGGATCCGAAGCTGGCGCTGCCCCGACGGGCCACCCCTCGAACCCGCGTTCCCGCGGGGTCGGTTGCCATTGCGATGGGGCAGACGGGAATCTATCCGTCCCCGACACCTGGTGGCTGGCACCTGCTCGGTCGTGCCGAGCACCGAACGCTCTTCGATTTGAACACCGATCCGCCGAGCTTCTTCGTATCCGGCGACCGGGTTCGATTCGTGCCCGTGGATGCGTTGCCCGAGCTCGTCGGAGCGGAACCCAATCGAGCCCGAGCCGCT
>DASPGQ010000072.1 GCA_035620555.1 Vicinamibacteria bacterium | reverse complement strand
GTGGATGTGCGGCTGTTCGGTCCGGGTGAGCGGATCGTCTTCCTGCCATACACCAAGGAGATGTACGAGCAGACCGGGGCCTGGATGCGGGAACGAGGATTGTTCGAAGTGGAATCTCCCCGCGCGCCCTATGGCGAGTCGGTACGCTTCTAAGAACCCGTGCCTTTGAAAAGGTGACGGGTCCGCGCTCGCGGAAGACGATTCGACTTCCCATTTACCGCACGCGGCTCCGAGCGACAGAGCGATTCCGACCACCAGTCCGAATGACACACGATTCATGGAAGCCCCCTTGGTTCGGCGGAATTTTACCGATCACGCCGCCTCAGATCGAGCCAGACGACGGTCGCGGCAACGAGCAGGCCGCTCGCATTGAGAACGCGCGCGTGGCTCACCGAGCCGAGCGGAATGAACAGCGAGAGGGCGGCGACGCCGAGCGCCCACCGTGCGCGGCCCGATAGCGGGCCGGTAACGAAGCCTCGGAGAGCAGCGCTCAGGGCGAACATCCCCGCGAGGGCCGTGGCGAAGTCCACCGCCATGCGCCACCACTCCCCCTCCCCGAGCAGAGACGGGGAGAGAACGAAGGCGAATGGCACGATGAAAGCCACGAGACCGAGTTTCATCGCTTCCCACGCGGTTCGCATCGCTCCGGCACCGGCGATCGTCGCCGCAGCGATCGCGGCGATCGCCACCGGTGGAGTGATGAAGGAAAAGACTCCGAAGTAGTAGATGAAGAAATGCGCCGCGATGGGAGGAACACCCATCTCGACGAGCGCCGGAACAACCAGCGCGACCTGCATGAAGTAGATTGCGATTCCGGGAAGGCCCATTCCGAGAACGATGCTGATAAGCGCCGTCACGACGAGAAAAAACAACAGACTCGATCGACCGAGCTCCAGCAGAGGCAGCGAGAGGGTAAACCCAAGACCGGTGAACGAGGCGCTCCCCACGATGAGGCCTACCGCCGCCCCGATCACGAGTAGCTCCACAATGGACATTCCGATGCGCTCGAACGCCTCGAGCCAGAACGAAGGCGGCTTGTCTCGCACGAGCCACGCTCCGGCGACGATCAACACCGCCACCGAGACGATTCCGGCCCTGGCCGGTTCCCAGGATCGTCCCACCAGCAAGAAGACGAGCACCGGAGCGGGGAGAAGAAAGGGCCACCCTTTTCGCAGGACGCCGGCGAGCCGCGGCAGCTCGGCTCGGGAAAGGCCTCGGATACCCGCCCGACCGGCCTCGAGATCGACTTGCACGAGAATCGCCCCAAAATACAAGACCGCGGGAAGACAAGCAGCCAATACGACACGGGCGTAAGGAATCTCGAGGTATTCCGCCATGAGGAAAGCGACGACACTCATCACCGGCGGTGTGACCAGGCCCCCGGTGGAAGCCGCGGCCTCGACCGCCCCCGCGACCTCCGGCCGGTAGCCCATTCGCTTCATCATCGGGATCGTGACCGAGCCGGTGATGACCACGTTCGCGACCGCCGAGCCTGAGATGCTTCCGAAGAGAGCGGAGCCGATGACCGCCGCCTTCGCGGGCCCACCTCGAAACCGCCCCATGGCGGCGGTGGCAATATCCGCGAAGACCTGTCCTCCGCCCATCACGAAGAGAAGCTGGCCGAAGAGAACGAATACGAGCACGACGGTGGCAACGACCGAGAACGCCAGTCCGAGCACGCCGTCCGGCCCGAGGAAGAGCTCCGTCGTGAGTCGGCTCCAAGGGATGGAGCGGGCGCGGACCACCTCGGGAAAGAGATCGGCGCTGGCGGCGTAGAAGACGAACCCGAGGCAGACAAAGGGGAGCGTCAGGCCATAGAAACGACGACAGGCTTCGAGCACCAGCAGAATGGTGATCGCTCCCAGCAGGACCTTGTCCGTCGTCGGAAATGGCACCTGATAGGCGATGCGGGGGTACCAGAGCACAACGTAAACCCCGACCGCGCCGGCAAGCACCGCGAGAACGACGTCGTACCAGGGCACCGCCTCGTGGCGCTGCGAGACCCGCGCGGGAACCTTGAGAAACGTCACCACGAGCGTCCCACCGAGCAAAGCGCCAAGCGTCTGCTGCGGAAAGACGCTCAGACCCAGCGTGGATAGAACGTCGAGGCTCAGCAGCGACCCGGCGAGGACGATAGCGATGAGTACGGCTTTGATCAGCGCCTCGGCGAACGCCGGAAGCCGACGAGAGCGTTCACTCGCTGCCAATCCGGACTACTTCAGGTGATCGCTGAGCGCTTTGTGAGCCGCCTCGTGCTCGGGCGTCCACTCGCCGATTTCCTTCAAGAACCGAATCGTGCCGTCGTGGAAGGGGATCGTGACCTTGGCATTCACCATATGCTCGTGGGTCCAGCGCTCGAAAAAGGGATGCACGCCGCGAAGCGATGCCATGTCGTTCCATAGCAATCTCACCAGGCGATGGACGACATCGGCGCTCACGTCCACATTCGCGGTCACATAGGCTTCCTTGCCCGCCAGCCACATGTCCTCTTCGATGCCGACCGCGGAGCCGGATGGGACCGGAACCGCGTGGAACCCCGGTTCGGCGTCCCACATGCGCTCGGAGATCTCACGCCCTCCCGGCAGAGAGAGAAACCGGACTCCATCGAGACTCGCGTCCGCCTGCTGCACCAGTCCGCTTCCCACCGAGCCGATGGCCGCGTCGGCACGACCCTCGATGAGCGCCTGAATCCCGTCGCGGAAGCTGGCGACGGGCAGCACGTCGAGGTCTTCCCAGCCAAGCCCCACGGTGCCCAGCATCGCAACGCCGTCGTGGTACATCGGACGGGCGTTGGGATACTCGCCGGGCACACGCGCTCCTTTCAAATCCGTGAGCGTTCGGTACTGGGAGTCGCGACGCACGACGAAGCCCAAGAGGAGCGGCGGCCCCGGTAGGAGAAGCCGGAGTTTCCTCTGCGGCTGACCTTCGTAGTGCCGCAAGCCTCGTGACGAGAGATGAGCCGAGTCCGATGCGCTCACGCCGATCTCGGCATCTCCGGCACCGACGAGAGCGTCCATTCCCGACGTGACACGAACGCGCGCTTCGGTACCGGTTCGTTCGGTTACGAGCTTCGCGATTCCCGTGCCCAGGGCGTTCAGAACACTCCCTGGCTGTCCGACGGCGATGACCAGCATCGAATCGCTCGTCGAATCCGCAGGCCTGCAGGTCGGGAGCGCTATCACGAAAACGAGGACGATCCGCCCGAAACGCATCGCCGGAGAAGATAAGACAGCGCTCGGATCCGATCAACCCGTACCGCGGTTTCACAATAGCTGTCCGACGATTCTAGTCACGATCGCTGTCGAGTGAGTCAGTCAATGCCGACGGCGCGCGCGCATCGGATACTTCTGTCGTGACTCGATGAGGTCCAGCCCGTTGCGCACGAGGCTTCTGAGCTCGGGCGACGGGTCGAAATCGAGGGCTTCGATCAAATGCTGATAGGCGGCCGTCGGCTCATCGAATGCGTGCAGTTGAACGAGCCCCGCGTAGGCGTGCGCCTCGGCCGCACCCGGCCCGGTGGGATAGTCCCTCAGATGACGCTGGTAGATCGTGAGCGCTGCGCGCGGATGGCCGTTTTGCGCGAGCCAGGTCCCGAGCAGGATCGACTCGTTCGGTCCCAGAAG
>DASPGQ010000071.1 GCA_035620555.1 Vicinamibacteria bacterium | reverse complement strand
AGGAGCAGGTCGTAGAGGATCTTGAGACCGCCGGCGAGGAAGAATGGGAGGTTCAACCAGGGAGTTCCCAGAAGCGGCGCGGCCAGCATGGGCGAAAGCGCGGCTCCTGTCGTCCTCGCCACGCCGGTGATTCCCGCCGCGGCTGACCTTTCCTCGGGAAGAACGACTCCCATCGTGTACGATTGCCGGGTGGGAACATCCATCTGCGAGATACAGAATCTCACGAGAAGCACGGCGATCGCGGCACTTGCGGTGGGCATCAACGGGACCAGGATCAGGAGCACGTTCGAGGGAAGATGAGTGAAGACCATCGTTCGCAGCAGACCGATACGCGCCGCAATCCTGGCTGCTACGAGCGACGACAGGCCGGCGAGGAGGTTGGCCCCGAAAAAGATCGCTCCCAGCGATCCCGCGGCGACTCCATGCCGAACGTGGAACCAGTAGGCCACAAGGCTCTGAACGACGAAACCTCCGGCGAACGAGTCGAGAGCAAAGAGGGCCGAGAGCGATGCAACGATGCGGTGTGAACGAACGAGCCCGAATCGACGCCGAGCGACTCCGGCGTTTCGCACTTCGACCGCTCGACCCAAACGATGGAAGAGCCACAGGAGCAGTGTGCCGGACGCGGCGTAGAGCATTACGACAGCGCGGTAGCTCTCGAGAGGAGCCGCGCCAAGCGACTGCAGCAGACCCGCGATCCCGCCTCCCGCCAGCGATCCCGTCGCCATGGCAAACGAGCCGGTCAGCTGGTACCAGGCGAAGACCCGAGTGCGATCCCCGTCGCCGACCACGTGGGCGAGCGCGGCCTGTTCGATCGACAAGAACGGACCGACCTCGTTGCCCCCGGGGCTGATGACCCCGATGATCGCGGCCGCGAGGAGGACCGTGGGGTCCCGGCTCGCGGCGAAAACCGCTCCGGCCAGAATCATGAGCCCGGCTCCAAACATCAGCATCCGCCGCCGGCCCAGCTCGTCGGCTCGCGTGGTGATCCAGAGCGAGATCGCCGTGTCTCCCAGAAGCGTCAAGCTCAGAAGAGCGCCGATTCTCGCCTCACTCATACCGAGCTCGGCGAGATAGAGAACCAGCACGACCGCCAGGCTTCCGTAGGCGAAGAGCCGGATGGCTCGAGTCAGAAAGAGCAGCCCGACGTCCCGCCCGATTTCGTTCATCGTTCCTAGAGAGTACTCAATGCCGTGGCGGGACCGTAATCGCTCGGCAGGGTGGGCTGAGTTTTTCATCACCCTGCTGGACTCTACGAGCCGTTCATTAAAGGAGCGTAAGAGCGGGCCTCTTACCCACATCTAACCCCGAAGTCCTATGCTATGAAAGCGATGCATTCGTGGGTTCTCGCCCCAGCTGCTTTATCGTTGCTCTCGGGCTCGGCTTACGGGCGCGACATCCTGGCCATCCGCACCGGGGGCGAGATCCAGATCGACGGGGTTCTCGACGACCAGGAATGGCAGGGGGCGAGCCAAGCCGATGGCTTCATGCAGTTCGAGCCTTTCCGGGGCGAGGCGGCGCGCGAGCCGACCGAGGCCTACGTCCTTTACGACGACAACTTCGTCTATTTCGGCTTCCGCTGCCACGACTCCGAGCCGTCGCGCATCGCTGCCCAGCTCACCCGCCGCGACAGCGATCTGCTCCAGGATGACTCCGTTCTCGTCGTCGTCGACACCTTCCACGACGGACGCTCGGCGTACTTCTTCGCTACCAATCTCCTCGCGACCCAGTACGACGGCCGCGTGACCGACAACGGGAGGGTCGTCGAAGACAACTGGGACGCGACCTGGTACTCCGCGGCATCGCGGTTCGAGGGCGGCTGGACGGTAGAGATCGCGATTCCGCTCGTCATCCTGCGGTTTTCGCCAGGAGGGGATCAGACATGGGGACTCAATCTGGGACGCACGACGCGGCGTCTGCTCGAATCGAGCTTCTGGACCGGTCCGCTCGAGGATCGCTTCCGCATCTCGCAGTACGGCACGCTGGCCGGCCTCGATCTGAGAGCGGCCCGCCGGAAGTACGAGATCATTCCCTACGCTCTGGCGCGGTACCAGGAAGGGATCGATCCCGGCTACGAGGCGGGAGCGGAGGTCCGCTACTCCCCGACTCCCCAAGACCTCTTGAACACGACCGTGAATCCCGATTTCGCCATCATCGAAGCCGACCAAGAGCAGATCAACCTCACGCGGTTCGAGCTGAGCCTTCCCGAGAAGCGCCCCTTCTTCCTCGAAGGCGCCGAGCAATACCAGCAGCGCATTCGCACGTTCTACTCCCGGCGTATCTCGGACATCCACTTCGGGGCGAAGGCGCTCGGGAGGCGAGGGGACCTCCAGTACTCCCTCCTCACCGCCCAATCGGATCCCTCCTCGGGTCCGCCGTCAGGAACCGTATCGGAATCGGCGAATTACACCGTGGGAAGACTCGAGGCCAGTCTCATGGGCGGCTCGAGCGTGGCTCTCATGGGCGCCAACCGGTATCTCGAGGGTGAGAGTCGCGGTTCCGTCGGTCTCGACACCGCCCTGTACTTCACTCCGACTTTCAGCTTCACCGGACAGCTCGCCCGATCTCACGGACCCGAAGAAGGAGGGCGCTGGGCATTCTTCGTTCGCCCGTCGCGCGATACCTCGACGAGCCACGTTCACTTTCGCTATACACACCTCGGCGACCGCTTCGGGGACCACGTCAATGCCATCGGGTTCATTCGGGACGACGATCGCAGGGAGATGGACAGCGCCATCAACAAGGACTTCTGGCCGCGGAGCGGTCTCGTGAGCCACGTCGAGTACGACTCGAACTACAACATCTACTGGAGCCAGAAGAACGTCCTCCGGAGCTGGCGCGTCGATCAGAGTCTCGGGATCGAGCTCCAGAACCGATGGGCCTTCGCCTGGGATGCCTACGAGGAGTTTCAGCTATTCGAGAAAGAGTTCCGCAATCGCTCCAACGGGTTTCTCATCGGATACAACATCCGCGAGTTCCAGTCCGCTTCCGTCGAGTATGCATTCGGACAGAGCTTCGATTCCGACTTCGACCTCTGGGAGGTCGCGCTCCGGCGAAAGCTGGGAGAGGCGCTCTCGGTCGAGTACGAGCTCACCCGGCTCCGGCTCGTGCCCGACCCCGAGGAGGAGTCGACCGACATCCATGTGATACGGGGGGTCTACAATTTCACGCCCGATCTCTTCTTCAAGCTCTTCTTCCAGAGCTCGACCGCCATCGATCGCAAGAACGTACAGGCGGTGTTTGTGTGGCGCTACCGGCCTCCGTTCGGCACCGTACAGGTCGCATACGAGCGGGGAACGGCTCCCTTCGGGGAGCGCTCGGAGCAGGGCAACACGGTCTTCCTGAAGTTCTCCTACGTTTTCTGAGAGCGATCGGCCGAAACCGACAACTCAGGGACCGGGGTTCTACTTTCCGGATCCCGTGATACCGGGTGATATGCTTCTGAGTCCGACACGAGAGACTATTGGTGGAGCCTACCTCTGCGCCCGAGCCCACGGGCCGAGTGACCTCGATCCGCTGGAACATCCTGTTTCTCCTGTTCGTGGCGAGCTTCGTGGCCTATGTGCTGCGGACGAACCTGTCGATCGCCGGCGCGAACATGATGGCCGACCTTCGAATCTCCAGGGTAGAGCTCGGCTACGTGCTCGCCGCATTCGCCTGGGGCTATGGGATCTTCCAGTTCCCCGGAGGGGTCCTGGGTGATTGGATCGGGGCTCGTCGCGCCCTGGCCCTCATCGCGGTCTCGTGGGGATTCATGAACCTGCTCGTAGGCTTCGTGCCCGGACGATCGATGGCCTCTTCGACTACGATCCTCGCCGTTTTGATCGCGCTTCGTTTCCTGATGGGGGCGGCGCAGGCGCCTTTGTACCCCGTCACCGGAAGGAACATCTGCAACTGGTTCCCGCAATCGGGATGGGCATTCCCCAATGGATTGACGAACGCGGGTCTGACCCTGGGTTCCGCCGCAACGGGCCCCCTCATCGCCTGGCTTATGGAAACGGTCGGATGGCGACAGTCCTTCGTGATCACCGCCCCACTTGCCTTCCTCACCGCCGGAGTCTGGTGGCTGTATGCCCGCGACTATCCCGCGGAGCATCCTAGCGTCAGCCCGAGCGAGCTCGAGCTCATCGACGCGAATCGGGCGCCCGTCCAACAATCACCGCGGCAGCGGGGGGCATGGAAGCTCGCGCTCGGGAACCGCGAGGTCCTCCTGCTGACGGCCAGCTATTTTTGCAGCAATTACGTTTTCTACTTCTTCTTCAACTGGCTCTTCATCTATTTGGTCGACAGTCGAGGATTCCAGGTTCTCGAAGGTGGCTACTACGCCGCCGCACCCTGGATTACGGGCGCCGTTGGCGCAACCCTCGGCGGTCTCGTCTGCGACGGACTCTGCCGGCGCATCGGCCTGCGCTGGGGCTGCCGCTGGCCCTCGGTTCTCGGTCTCGTCCTCTCGGGCGGACTCATCGGAGCTGCCGCGACGTCGCGAGACCCTATCGTCGCGGTCGTCTTCCTGTCACTCTGTCTGGGATGCCAGCAGTTCACCGAGGGCGCCTACTGGGCAGCGACGATTGCCGTGGGTGGGCGGCATTGCGCGGCGGCTTGCGGCGTCCTCAACACCGGCGGCAACGTCGTAGGGGGGATCGGAGCGATCCTGGTGCCGGTCACGGTCGAGATGCTCGGCTGGGCAGCGGCGCTCGCGACGGCGTCTTTGTTCGCGTTGGCTGCCGCCGGACTCTGGTTCTTCATTCGAGCCGACCGTCCGGCCGCCGTGCGGTGAACTGCCCCCGCAACGTTTGATACTCGAGGCACGCCTGTGCCAATGTAATTTCCCTATATCGCTATATCGAGGTCCAACGATGCTCCGAAAGATCGTCTTCTTCGCGATGATCTCAGCTGCTGCTGTCGAGGCCCAGGTCGCGCCCCGAGCGATCGAGCTCGACGACTACTATCGCTTCGAGAGCGCCGACGAGCCGGCGATCTCACCCGACGGCCGTTTCGTGGCGTTCACCCGCCACTACATCGTCGAAGAAGACAACCGACGTCGCAGCGAGATCTGGCTCGCGCCCTCGGACGGCTCCGAGCCCGGGCGGCGGATCACGGTTCCGGCCTTCGATGCATCCGCTCCGCGCTTCAGCCCCGATGGAAAGCTCTTGATGTTTCGCTCCAAGCGCGACGGCGAGACATCTACGTGGTTTCTGCGCACCGACCGTCTCGGCGAAGCCTTCCAGATCGCGGGGGTCGATGGTCCCGCGCTCGTCAGCCCCGACGGCCGCCTCATCGCGTTCACGAAAGAAACACAGCCCGAGAAGCCGGCGCCCACGGCTTCCACTCTCGAGAAAGAGCTCGCTGAGCGCTTCGAGGGTCAAATCTACGACTGGATGCAGTTTCGCTACGACGGCAGAGGCTATCTGTCCGATCCGGCGAATCCGTATTCGAGTCCGCCGCGAGAGCTCTACGTCGTATCCACGGAGGGGGGCGAGCCCCAAAGGCTGACGTCCATCGGCGTCGACGTGCTCGATTTCTCGTGGAGCGCAGACGGCCGACGCCTCGTATTCACCGCAGACGCCCATCAACGTGACGAATATGTATACGAGCGCGCCGACTTGTGGCTCGTCGATCTTGGGGGCGATGTCCGACGTGTCACCGACGACGGCTTCCATCACAGCTCCCCTCGTTTCTCGCCCGACGGCTCGCGGATCGCCTATCGCCGGGTGAAGGGCCTGAGCCTCGTCATCGCCGAGAAGGCGAAGAGCGGCGCGCCCGTCGACGTGTACGTGATGCATCTGGAGTCGGGCGAAACGACGAACGTCACCGAGAGTTGGGATTTGAGACCTGGCGAGCCGTTCTGGAGCGCAGATGGCGGCCTGTACTTCGATGCCGGCGTCGGCGGAAACCAGCATCTGTTTCGCGTGTCGGCCATCGAGCCCGGTGCGGTGCAGCAGATGACCGAGGGAGATCGCTGGCTTTCAGACTTCAGCTTCACCCCCGACGGAAGGCGAATGGCATTCGCCGGGGAGACGGCGACTTCGCCCTCTGACGTATACGTTGCCGCGGCTGATGGAAGCTCCGAGACCAAGCTATCTCGTTTCGGCGAAACCTATGCATCAGGGCTCGGTTTGAGCGCGCCCGAGAGGATCGCGTTCCCGAGTCGGGACGGAACCGAGATCGAAGGGTGGGTTCTCCTGCCCGCCGGGTATCGGCCCGATACCCGCCGCCCGCTCATCCTGAGCATCCATGGAGGCCCGCACGGCGCCTACGGGAACCGCTTCAACTTCCAATTCCAGCTGTGGGCAACCGCGGGATACGTCGTACTCTACACGAATCCACGGGGCTCGAGCGGCTACGGCGAGGAGTTCCTGTTCGCGACCTGGGGCGGCGGATGGGGGAACCTCGACACCGAGGACGTGCTCGCCGGCGTCGACACCGTTCGATCGCGCTATGCGATCGACGAGGGACGAATGGGGGTGACGGGTTACTCCTATGGCGGGTTCCTCACTAACTGGGTGATTACGCACGATACCCGGTTCGCCGCTGCGATCGTGGGTGCCGGGATCTCGAACTGGATCAGCGACTATGGGACGGCAGACATTCCTCGTACCAAGGAAAGCGAGTTCTATGGGCCACCGTGGGAGGACGAGGGCGGAACTCTTCTTCAGAGACAGTCGCCGATCCGATATGTCCAGAACGTAGTCACACCGACGCTCTTCGTCCACGGTGAAAGCGATTACCGGGTTCCCATCGAGCAGGGCGAGCAGATGTATACCGCGCTGAAGAAGCGTCGAGTGCCCGCGAGGTTCATCCGCTACCCGGACTCCTACCACGGGGGGTGGACGCCGTGGAACGTCGTGCATCGCTATCACCACGAGCTCGAGTGGTGGAAGGAGCACTTGACGGCGCCGTCGGGCACCTCACAATAACTCATCGAGTGCGGTATTTAGCCCCGCCCGATGAGACGGATTCGTGTGGTTTCTACCATGGCAAGAACCACGCGACCCGATCGGTTGCCGCCAAAAACGAGGCAGGCGCCGAATCGCACCGGTGGCATCCAAATTGCTTAGAGTAATCAGTGAAGCAACGATGAACTTGGTTGCTTCGAAGATTTGACGACGACTCGGCGACTAGGAAATTACTGACAAAAGCTCAGCATCAAAGTCCTGAGGCGTCCGAATGTGGCGAGGTCGGAGTTGGATGACGGAATAATCCGGCATCCAAGGTTGGGGGCTCCGGCCTCGCCTCTTTTTTTTCCTCTCAGCGCAAATGCTCCCGGAAGAAATCGAGAGTCCTCTGCCAGGCGAGCTTCGCGGCCTCTTCGTCGTACCGGGGCGTCGTATCGTTGTGGAAGCCGTGGTTCGCGCCCTCGTACATAAACGCGCTGTACCGAACTCCATTCGCTTTCAGGGCGGCTTCGTAGTCGGGCCATCCCGCGTTCACCCGCTCGTCGAGACTCGCATAGTGAAGTAATACGGGCGCCTTGATTTTCGGGACGTCTTCGGTCGCCGGCTGGCCGCCATAGAAGGCGACGGCGCAAGCGAGATCGGGTACTCGCACCGCCAGCATGTTGCACACGCCGCCACCGTAGCAGAACCCCACACAGCCGACGCGACCGGTACAGTCCGGATGAGACTGCAGGAACTTCACTGCGGCGACGAAGTCTTCTCCCAATTTGTCGCGATCGAGCTGTCTCTGCATCTCACGGCCTTCGTCGTCGTTACCCGGGTAGCCGCCGAGGGAAGTGAGGCCGTCCGGTGCCAGCGCCATGTAACCGGCGAGGCCGGTGCGCCTGGTGACATCCTCGATATGCGGGTTGAGCCCACGGTTCTCGTGGACGACTACCACGCCCGGAAGCTTGCCGCTCGAGCCAGCGGGACGAGTGACGTAAGCCTTGACTTTTCCGTAACCCTGCGGAGAGTCGTACTCCAGATACTCGGTCTTCAGCCGCTCATCGTCTTTGGCGATTTGCTGTGCCTCCGCGTATTTGGGGCTCAGGCTCTCGAAAAGCGCTGCGGCGGATAAACCGCCAACGGCGAAGACCTTGGCACGGTCGAGGAACTCGCGGCGGTCGATTCCTCCGTGAACGTAGCGGTCGAACAAGTCGAGGAGTCCCTGATCGAAGTCACTCGCTTTTTTTCGTGTCATCTTCTTCCCCTTGTTGAGGCCAAGAGCTCGACGCCTATTGCCACGAGCGCGCTCACCTGCCAGACGCGACATTCTACGTCCCCCGGGGTCTCAATACGAATCGCCGGTGTTACCATGGCCCAAGCTTACGAAAGGTAACTGGATGATATCGGACGACGTGCAAGGGTTTGAGGCCGCGATGGTGGTGCTGCCCTGCTCGGAGCTCGACGAGACGTTGAGCTTCTTCACCGAACGGCTTGGTTTTCGGGTGGAGGCGATTTATCCGGCCGATTCGCCCCGGGTCGCGGTGGTGTCAGGATACGGACTTCGTATCCAGCTCGAGCGTGGGAGTGAGGGAGCGCCCGGCGTCATCCGTTTGAGATGCACCAATCTCGGCGCTGGAAAAGGGAGCCCGAAGGAGCTGAGAGCGCCGAACGGCACGCGCATCGAGCTCGTGGAAGCCGACCCGCCGCTGGTGATGCCTAGAGTCGAGCCGTCATTCGTCCTGAGCGAGAGCTCGGAAGAGGCCACTTGGGGTACGGGCCGTGCGGGAATGCGTTATCGCGATCTCGTTCCCGACCATCAGGGTGGGTTTCTCGTCGCTTCGCACATCCAGATTCCCGATGGTGGGCCAGTTCCCGACTACGTGCATTTTCACAAGATCCGCTTTCAAATGATCTACTGCTACAAGGGTTGGGTCCGCGTCGTCTACGAGGACCAGGGCCCTCCCTTCATCCTGAAAGCGGGCGACTGCGTGCTGCAACCCCCGCGGATCCGGCACCGCGTTCTCGAGAGCTCCCCTGGACTCGAGGTGATCGAGATCGGCTGTCCCGCCGACCACGTGACCTTCGCCGATTACGACTTGGACCTGCCGACCCCGACAGAGAGACCGCAGCGAAGCTTCGAGGGTCAGCGCTTCGTACGCCACGAGGCCGCCGCGGCTTCGTGGCAGCCGTGGCGGGTCGAGGGCTTCGACTGCCGGGACACGGGTATCACCGCCGCCACCGGGGGTCTCGCGAGCGTTCGCATAGCGCGTCGCAACCGAACGCCACCCGAGATACTCTACCGGCACGACGCCGAGCTGCTCTTCATGTTCGTGCTCGATGGCTCGCTCGACTTACGAGTCGAGGGTCACCACAGCCACCACCTCGTCCCGGGGATGGCGTTCGTCCTCCCCGCGTCGGTGGGTCATGGGTTCTCGGGGTGCTCCTCGGATTTAGAGCTCCTCGAGGTGGCCTTTCCCGCCGCGTTCGCGACGAACCGGGTTTGAATCGAACCGACGAGACGAGTCCGAAGTGGGACTCCCGGCGAAGAAGCCTGCTCGAAACGGTTCGGCTCGCCGAACGGCGAGCGGTTACGAAGTTACCAGCGCCGGCCGCCGCCGCCGCCGCGGCCGCCGCCGCCGCCTCGGCCACCACCTTCGTTTCTTGGCCGTGCCTCGTTGACATTCAAGGTTCGGCCGCCGAGCTCGGTGCCGTTGATCGCTTTGATCGCCGCTTGCGCTGCCGCGTCATCGGACATCTCGACGAAAGCGAAGCCTCGTGGGCGTCCAGTGTCTCGATCGGTGATCACGCTGACGTTAGACACCTCGCCATGAGCCTGAAAAAGCTCCCTGAGCTCCTGCTCGGTAACATCATAAGAACAATTGCCTACGTAAATCCTGGCCATGGAAAACGGACTCCTGATAGGTAAGAGACTATGCGAGGGCTAACGGAAGTGCGGTGGCAGTCACCAGCAGAAGGGTTCTTCTAAAAGCCATCGGTAGCCAGACACACAAATGGTCAACTATTGGAAGGCGTTTGTCAAGTCTTCCACCCCTGCCGCGCACTCGAAGATTCCGTCGACTACTTCCCGCATCGATTCGTAGCGTCATTCCTCGTCCTTTCGCGATGATAGGCCGCCGTCTCCGTCAGGTCCACCGAAACCAGCCCCTTCGGCTCCGTCCGCCCCCGGGGGTCGCGACGAGCTCATGCGAGCGAGGGCGTCGTATGCGGGCTTGGGTTGGCCCCGCACGTCGAGAAGACCGAAAGAGTGCCAGGGCGTGATGGGCTCTTGCCAGTTGTACCAGATCGTCAGCGGGATCCCGGCCCGGCGGTTCACGGTCAAGGCGCGCTCGAGGAAGTCGGCCTGTCCCTCGGCGCCGAGACCCTCGACGGGATAGCCCCACTCGCTGACGACAATCGGGACCTCGCGCCTGGGAGCGTATCGTCCGATCAGCTGACGCACCTCGTC
>DASPGQ010000070.1 GCA_035620555.1 Vicinamibacteria bacterium | reverse complement strand
CGATCCGCGGTTCGCGCGCTACGAGACCGAAGCGGCGGCGATCCTCACGGACCCGGGACGCATTCCTTTCGCGTCGCCGATGGGTGATCACGTCTATAACACCTGGCAGGACCGCGAGCATCCTTACGGGGTATGGCGTCGGTCTCCCATTGACGCTTACTTCGCGGGAGAGCCGGAGTGGGAGACGCTCATCGACCTGGACCTCCTCTCCGAAAAGGAGGGGAAGCCCTGGTTCCTCGCCGACACGAGCTGCCGCCTGCCGGAGAGCTCTCGTTGCCTGGTCTACCTGTCGAGGCGGAGCATGGACGCAAGCGAGGTGCGTGAGTTCGACGTCGACCGGGGCGAGTTCGTCGAAGACGGCTTCGCGCTCCCGGAGTTCAAATCGCGTGTCTGGTGGGAGGACGACGACACCGTGCTCGTCGCGGCCGACTGGGGTCCGGACAGCTTGACGCACGCGGGCTACCCGCGGAGCCTGCGCCGGTGGCGCAGGGGCACGCCCGTTGCCGACGCGGAGGTCGTTTTCGAGGTCGAGCCGGAGAGACCCCGGCTCGGGGTCATGCTGGTGGGCGCCGCCGGCGCCGGCAGCTTCGTCGCCGTCCGCCCCGACGATTTCTTCGTGAACGAGTACTGGCTCGTTGGGCCAGAGGGGGAGCGCAAGCGCCTTCCCTTGCCGAGCCGGATGATCGTTTACGGCTCTTTTGGCGACGCGTTGCTGCTCCGCCTCAACCAGGACTGGGCGCCCGAGGGTGCTGACACCGGTCCCTTCCCATCCGGCGCCCTCGTCGCGATTGCGAGGCAGGCGCTCGTCGAGGACGGGGCGATCCGCGACGCGCGCCTCGTCTACACCCCTTCTTCGGACCAGGCCGTGCGCGAGGTCACCTCCTCGGGCGACCAGCTCTACCTCGGGCTCCTCGAGGGCTATCGCAGCCGCGTCCTGATCGTGACCCGCGAGGGCGACGGCTTCGCGGTCGAGCCGCTCAACCTGGAAGGTTCCGCCTTCGTGACGCTGCGCGGCCCCGGCCCCACACCCGGCTCGGTGGTGCTATCGACCGAAGGCCCGCTCGAGCCGCCTCGCCTGTGGCTCGTCGGGCCCAAGCCGGACACGCGCGAGCTGATAGCGGAGGCTCCCGCCCAATTCGATGCGACCGGTCTCGAAGCGACGATCCTCGAGACGACGAGCCGCGACGGAACCCCCATCCACTACACCGTCGTCGCGCGCGAAGGGGTCGAGCTCGACGGAAGCCATCCCACGCTCATTTATGGCTACGGCGGCTACGATGTCCCCCTCACTCCGCGTTACGAGCCGCTTCCCGGCAAGCTCTGGCTCGAGCCCGGTGGTGTCTACGTCCACGCCTACCTTCGCGGCGGCGGAGAGCGCGGCCCGGCGTGGCATCAGGGCGCGATGTTGAAGAACCGCCAGCAACCTTATGACGACATGAACGCGGTGATCGACGATCTCCATCGGCGCGGCTACAGCTCGGCCGGTCACACCGGCATCATGGGACGGAGCAACGGCGGCCTCATGGTCGCCGTCGTGATGGAGCAGATCCCGGAAAAGCTCGGGGCCGTCGTCGTGGGTGGTCCGCTCATCGACATGCTGCGATTCCCGCTTCTGCCCCCTGGGGCGAGCTGGACCGCGGAGTACGGTCGCCCCGACGATCCCGAGATGCGGGATTTCCTCGCCGGCTACTCCCCTTACCAGAATCTGCGCCGCGACGAGAGCTACCCCGCGCCCCTCATCATCACCTCCACCTGGGACGATCGTGTACTACCCGGCCATGCTCGCCGATTCGCCGCCAAGCTCGAAGCGCTCGGCCATGACGCGTACTACTTCGAGGACGAGCAGGGCGGCCACTACTGGGAGCTTGCCGGTGGGCCGCACCCGGGCGACTGGAGACTGCGAGCGCGAGCGCGAGCGGTCGAGTTCACGTACCTGGCGAAACAGCTGGGAAACGACTCGGAGGCCTCTCCCTAGCGAGACAGTCGACAGTTCTCGCGGGTGGTTCCCTTTTGCCGGTTCGGGCTTGTTGTTAGGATCCGCGGCTATGAAAAGTCTGTATGCCTTCTTGTTTCTCGTCGCTCTCGGTTGGGCCTGCGCGCCCGAGCCCACGTCGACCGCAACCTACTTTCACGGGATGACGCTCATCCCGGGGGAAACGCAAAGAGTCGTTCACGAGGCCGCGATGGTCGTCGATAACGGCGAGATCGTGGCCGCTGGAGAGGCCTCGGCCCTCGAGCCGCCAACGGGCGCTCAGATGGTCGACCTTTCCGGTCGCACGGTCATGCCTCTTCTCAACTCGCTCCACGTTCATCTGGGGTACCTCGTCGACAACGTAATGGCGGCCGAGAACTATTCCCGCGAGTCCATCGTCGCGGACCTCGACACGCACCTCAGCTACGGCGTGGGATCGGTCCTCGTGCTGGGAACCGACGCCGGAGAGACCGCCTTCCAGATTCGTGAGGAGCAGCGCCAGGGAAGCCTGGGGGGTGCCCGTCTTTTCACGGTTGGGCGTGGTGTGACGTCGGTCGGGGGCTGGCCGACGGTCATCGCTCCGATTGCGGAGGTTCCCCAGCAGGTCGCGACGGAAGAAGAAGCACGCGCCGCGGTTCGCGCAATGGTCGAGAAGAAAGCCGACGCCATCAAGATCTGGGTCGACGACGCGGGAGGAAGCGTTCCCAAGATCGCTCCCGATCTCTACCGCGCCGCGATCGATGAAGCGAGCCAGAGCGGGGTTCCCGTCCTGGCCCACGTCTTCTACCTCGAAGACGCGAAAGGACTCGTCGAGTCGGGCGTATCGGCTCTCGCCCACAGCATTCGGGACGAGGTGGTCGACGATGCACTCGTCGCGGCCATGCGCGAGCGGAATGTGTTCTACGTCCCGACCCTGGTCGCCCACGAGGCTGGTTTCGCCTATGCCGATGCGCCGGCGTGGGTGGGTGAGGCGGCAATGGCGCGCTCGGTCTCGGCGTCGGTCGTCGAGACCCTGAAGAGTGACGCTTTCGTTGAATCGCAGCGCTCGAGCGCGGGACTCGACGCGGCGCGCGAGCAGTACCGCATTGCCCTCGAGAACGTGAAAAAGCTAGCTGACGGAGGGGTTCGCATCGCGCTCGGGACGGACTCGGGAACGCCGAATCGTTTTCCCGGCTACTTCGAGCATCGGGAGCTCGAGCTCATGGTGGATGCCGGACTCACGCCGGTCCAGGCGATCGAAGCGGGCACGACGGTAGGCGGAGAGATTCTCGGGCTCCGGAACGCGGGGGTCATCGCGCCGGGGAGCGAAGCAAGCTTCCTCGTCGTCGATGGCGACCCCGCGAGTGACATTCGCGCTACCCGGAACGTTTCGAAGGTTTACATCCGGGGCGAGGAGGTGCCGCCAAGACAATGACGCGCGGTCACCGATCGCGCCCGAGGAGGGAAAGCTTCTTCGTCTTGCTCGTGTAAGAACCCTCGTACGGCTCACCAGTGCATCCGTAGCCACAGGTGTGCTCGAGCTCTGGGATTTTCGCGATCACTTCGAGCACCACCGGCACGGCACCCGCGGCGATGCGGGCGACGCTGTCCTGCATGTCTTCATAGGTATAGGGCTTCACACCGGTCGCCGGATTCGAGATCGAGTTCAAGACCGCGAAGTGAATGCCGAGCTGACGCGCGTACACCGCCTCGGTGACGACGTTGTGCGAGACCATATCGCCTCCCAGGCCGCGCATCATGCGAATCTCCGCGGGTGTCTCGAAGCGCATGGGATCGTCCTGGATGACGACGCCCGAGGCATGGACCCGGCCGCGGTAGCTCTTGTTCGATTCCTCGATGAGCAGGCGGCGGAGGTCGGGGCAAAACGGCACCGCGAAGCTCGCAAAAAGATTGTCGCGAACGATGCCGGCTTCCGCGAGAACACTTTGAGGCCTTTGGTTTCCCATCAAGATGAAGTCGTCGACGACGACCAGATCGTCGAAATCATAGCCCGTGTTGATAGCACCCGCGGTCGCGCCTCCGAGCGCGTACTGGACTCCGAGGTCGTAGATCGCGACCCAGGTCTTGACGTACTCCTCACCGGTGGGTGCGATGATCTTCGACTCCGTGTTCGGCGCTCGCCCGTGGGCCCGGATGTAATAGAACGGTACGCCCTTGTAGCGCATTCGATAGATGGGCGGACTTTCGCCGACGCGGGTCTCGATGGTGAACGAGCCTTCTTCCTCGGCGAGACCCTTGGCGAAGTCGGGAGGGTAGCCGAAGGTCGTCCCGCCGACGACGGCGATGAGGGTTTTCTCCTGCGCGAGCGCCATCACGCTCGTGGACGAGAGCAGCAGCGCGAGCGCGAGACAGTGCATGCGATAGCCCGTCCGATTCGGGCGCGATGTGCTCGACGATCTCCGCGGGGAACACCCACCACTTTCGCCCGTTGATGAAAATCGAAGGTGTTCCGGTGACCCTGAGTGAAGGTCTGCCACCGCCACGGGGGCGACGATTCCCTGAGCGAAAAAGCTTTGCATCGCGAGCTCCTTCTTCGTGGTGAGATTGTGCTATACGATCCCACCCGAGTAAACCTGCCATGTCGCGTTTCTCGCCCTCACGCTCAGTACCGTCTTTTTTCGAAATACGTCGTGCGAACGGTCGTCGTGGCTAGCTCGTTCTGTCCGTCAGCGTGATGGCGAGTTCTTTTCCGAGAGCTTCGGCGTAGCGTATGAGGGTTTCGATCGTCGGGTTCGCCGACTCGTCGTTTTCCAGACGCGAAATAGCCGACCGGCTCATCCCGGTGCGGCCCTGCATGTCAGCGAGGCTCAGGCCTTGTGCGTGTGGTTCCTTCTTCAGCATTCGAAACGCCTGGCGCAATTCTGCAGCAACCGCATCATGAACCCGCTTGCGCCGTCGCGTCTCGGTGACGATTTCGTCCCGTTCCGCGTCGATTCTCTCGCGCAAGTCCCGGTATTTTCGACGTTTCGTGGAACTCAGCACGCGGTTGATCCTTTTTGCTCTTCTCATCATGTTCCTTTGAGTCACTCGCCGAGGATGCAGGTGGAGTCGGTCGCGAGATCGTCAAGACGCTCCGCGCCTGTCCGTCCTGTGCGGCGCACGCCGGCGCCGGCGCCGCCGACCTTGAGGATTGCGGTCCGATCGTTTCGGCGCAACAATTACCGTGGCGAAGAGGCCCTCCCACGCGATCCGAGCGCGAGCTCGGCGGTCTCAGCGCCGGTGCAAGATCGGATGTACCGCCTCCCAACCCTCGGCCTCGGCCTTGGCGTTCAGGTCGTCGACGTGTCTTCGGAGACGCTCCACTTCGTGCTCCAGGGCGTCCAGTGCTTCGGGCTCGAACGGTTGTCTCCTCTCGAGACACCAGAGCTCATGTTGTTTCGCACGATACCTCAACCGGGCGAGTGGTAGATCTGGCAGCTCTTGGAAACCGAACCGCCGGTGCCACGCGTCACTCGCCTCGTTCCCTAGCATGAACCTGCTGTCCAGGAGTCGCTGTCCCGCTTCGTACAGAGCGCACGAGGCCGCAGCCACCATCGACGTCGCGACGCCGGCTCGCTGATACTGGGGTGCGACGAACAGCATGTCGAGAAGCGGTGGTTGCTCGTTCTCGTCGACGAGAAGTGCCGCACCAATGACGGCCCCGTTCTCGTCCAGCTCCACTCGCGAGGCCGGAAGAGGTATCCCCCGCTTCCCGTCGAAGAAGCCTCTGACGTTGCTCAGCGCGGAGTGCGCGAGCTCTGGGGTGTCGCAATCGCAGTGGTCTATCGTGTCCTCGAACGCCGCGATGTATACCTCCACGAGCCGAGACTCGTCGTCCCGAACTACCTGTCGAACACGCCGGCCAGGCGACCCGGGGAAGGGAAACGTGCAAACGCGAACCGTCACCGTCGTATGGCGCGGCGTGATGTGGGCGACATGGTCCCAGTATTCGTACTTCCATCCTGGCCTCCAGGGCAGGAGCTCGAACGCGTCGAAGCTCATTGGAATGTGCTCACTTCGCATTGGCATCGCGTGCATCAGCGCGACAGGGGCGAGGGGATAGCTTAATGCACAGCCCGGGCGGTAAATCGGCTGGCACAATTGCAGATTGGAAGATGACTCTGCTGCTGCGGAAACTCCTCGGGCCCGTCCA
>DASPGQ010000069.1 GCA_035620555.1 Vicinamibacteria bacterium | reverse complement strand
GCTCTCGACGTCTTCTTGACGCCCGTGCAGATGAAGAAAGGAAGGCCGGGGGTCAACGTCACCATCCTGGCGGCCCCCGGCTCGCGAGATGCCATGAGCGAGGTGTTGTTCACCGAGAGCACGACGCTCGGGATACGAGCCCATGAGGTCGAACGGGAAGTTCTCGAGCGCCGGTGGGTCTCGGTCGAGACGCGCTACGGTGAGGTCCGGGTCAAAGAAGGGCTGTTTCGAGGCCGCGTCGTGACGCGCGCACCCGAGTTCGAGGATTGTAAACGGATCGCGACGAAGGTCAGGGTTCCCTTGAAAGTGGTTCAGCAGGCGGCGTTGGAGAGGAGACGGAGGAAGTAGCGTGGATCGGATCACGATCGATGATTTCATGAAGGTCGACTTGAGGGTGGCAAGAGTCATCTCGGCTTCCGAGATCGAGGGGGCCGACCGACTTCTGAGGCTCGAGGTCGAGCTCGGTGGCGAGGTACGTCAGCTCGTCGCGGGCATCAAGGCGACCTATACACCCGGTGAGCTCGCCGGCAAGTACATCGTCGTCGTCGCGAATCTGGAGCCCGCCAAGCTTCGGGGAGTGGAGTCCCAGGGGATGCTGCTCGCGGCAACGACGGATGCGGGACCGGTCATCGCGACTTTCGACCGGCCGGTCACCTCGGGAAGCCGCGTCAAGTAGCCGTGCGGCAAGACCCTCTGGTTGTTCTGGCGCTGCTGACGCTCGGGGCTTGTGCGGAGCGCGACTCCGAGTACGTCGCTTCCGAGCTCACCCACATCGAGAAGAAGTGGGACGGCATTCTCGTCGAGTTCGGGGTTCCGCAAGCGCTGCCGCTTCTGGGCGAGGGCTGGTCGTACGGCGAGGTGGCGCCGGATGGCAACTCTCTGCGGTGGGCCGTTTCCGAAGAGGCGAGCTTCCGCTTCGAGAGTCCGCGTGAGGGAAAGCACCTGGCGTGGTTCGAAGTCGAGCCCTTCCGCGCCGAGGGGAGCCCGACGCAGTTCATTGGCATCACCTTGAACGGCGAGGAGCTTCCTCCTATTGAGCTGCGTGCCGGGCGTGACCGCTATCCTCGCGAGCTGGAGCTTCGCGCCGGCGGGAACGAGGTCGGGCTTCGTTTTCGTTACGCGGGCGATCCGACTCGGGCATCGGCCGACCGACGCCGGCTGGCGGTCGCCTTCTATCGGTTCGACGTCTCTTTCGACGGCCTTTCCCCGGTTGCTGGGCGTCCCGGGCCGTTCGCAAGGGTGGACGACGCCTTGTTCATTCCCGCGGGCGGGTCGATTTCCTTCTTTCATGAGGGGGGCACACCGGCTCGGTTGCGTCTGCGACTCGGCTCGGACCATAGCCCTCGGCTCGCGGCGGCCCGCGGCTCCGGGGTCCGGGTAACCATTCGCTCCCCCGCGGTGAGCCGAGAGCATACGGTCGTTGCCGAGGCGGAAGTAACGACGTGGGAAGAGGCGCTCGACTCGGCCGCTCCCGTCGAGGTCAGTCTCGAGGCGGCACACGATCCGATTCTCGTGCGCTCCGAGATCCTGACTCACAAGCCTGCGGTCGCGAGACCGACGAATTCGCCGGCCTTCGACGATTTCAACATCGTGGTCATCGTACTCGACGGAGCCAACGCGCTCCGAACCGGGCTCTACGGTCACGAGCGCGACACGACCCCGGTTCTGGATCGGCTCGGGCGCGAGAGCGTCGTCTTCGACACGGCGGTGAGCCAGGCGGTCTACACGATCGCATCCATCGGCTCGCTCTTTACCGGCCAGTATCCGGAACGCCACCAGATCGTCACGTTCGCCGATCGTTTGCGAGACGACGTGCCGACCGTTTCCGCGATCTTCACCGACGCCGGGTTTCGAACCGCGGCGTTCGCGGGAAACGCCGTCGTCTCCCGTGCCTTTGGCCTCGACCGCGGCTTCGAGGAGTTTCTCCCCGTGACCGAGCTCGAGGATTACACCGGCCACGGCGATTCGGTCGTGAAAGCTTTCCGGAGTTGGCTCGCCGAGCACCGTGATGAGCGGTTCTTTGCTTACGTTCATTTTCGCGAGCCGCATTTTCCCTACAATCCGCCACCGCCTTTCGACACCCGTTTCGGACCGGCAACCGCCTATCCAGGCGGTATGTCCGATGCTTCCGTCCTCGACGACTTGAACCGAGACCCTCCGTCTCCGGAAGTCAAGGCCCGCGTCGGAGCTCTGTACGAAGGCAACCTCGCTTATGTCGATGACCTGGTGGGAAAGCTCTTGGAATGCCTCGACGAGCGGACGGTCGTGGTAGTCACCGCGGACCACGGAGAAGCGATCTTCGAGCATGGCTTTCTCGGCCACAACACCCAGCTCTACGAAGAGAGCATCCGCGTGCCGCTCGTCATTCGGGTTCCCCGCGTGCCTCCACGCCGAGTTCCGGGTGTCGTGGAGCTTCTCGACCTTACCCCCACCCTTCTCGAGATTGGCGGGCTCGGCGATCACCCGGCCCGGGAGGCCATGCAGGGAAGGAGTCTCTTGCCGCTCGTTCTCGGAACCGAAGAGCAAGCCGCCCCGCGCCCCGCTTTCAGCCGCACGTTGTGGGACAAGCCGCGCTATAGCGTACGCAACGAGCGGTACAAGCTCATCTGGGACAGCCGCACCGGCCACACCGAGCTCTACGACCTGGCGGTCGACCCTGCCGAGAGCCGGAATATCGCCGGGAACGGCTCTCTCGAAGAGCGATACCTGAGACACGTACTCTTCACCTGGTTTCGGGAACAGGAACGGCTCAAAGCCGGTGAGCCGCCGCCGGATGTCTCTCAGATGACGGAACGACAGCGACGCGAGGTCGAATCGCTCGGCTATACCCAGGCGACGCGCACGAAATGATCGACTCGCACGCCCACCTCGACATGGACGCCTTCGACTCCGATCGAGATCGGGTCATCGATCGCGCGGCCGGTGCGGGCGTGTCTTCGATCCTTTCCCTCGGCCTCATCGACGAAAAAGACTCCTACGAGAAAGCGTTTCCTCTCGTCGACCGCCATCATCTCTATACCGCGGTGGGCTGCCACCCTCACGACGCGAAGATCTTCGACGAGCGCGGAGGGGAAGGTTTAGTAAAACGACTGTCGGATCGTCCTCGGTTGCTGGCCATCGGTGAGATCGGGCTCGACTATCACTACAATCTGTCGCCTCCCGACGTGCAGCGGGACGTCTTCCGGCGGCAGATCCGCGTCGCTCGGGAGCTGGGGCTCCCGATCATCGTCCACCATCGTGATGCCGCTCGCGACCTGGTGGAGATACTCGACGAGGAGGACGTCGGAGAGGTCGGAGGCATCCTTCATTCGTTCACGGCCGACCTCGCCACGGCCGAGGCGGCGATCCGGCTGGGTCTGTTGATTTCCTTCTCCGGCATCCTCACGTTCAAAAACGCCGAGCCATTGAGGGAAGTGGCCAAGGCCCTTCCGCTCGAGAAGCTTCTCGTCGAGACGGACTGCCCCTACCTGGCGCCCGTACCTCATCGGGGGAAGCGCAACGAGCCGGCCCTCGTCGTCGAGACCCTCGACTGCCTCGCGCGCCTGCGCGGTGAGCGCCCCGAGGTGGTCGATGCGGCTACAGACGAGAACTTCCTTGATTTGTTCGATTTACGCTGAAAGCCCCCACCATTGCCCGGGGCCCGGATTTCCGTAATAATGAGGCGCAGTGGCGACGGATAGCTCCTTCGATATCGTGTGTCGCGTCGACCTTCAGGAGGTGCGAAACGCGATCCAACACTCCATGAAAGAAATCGACAACCGGTTCGATTTCAAGGGCTCACACACCGCGATCCATCTGGTGGACGACTTGAGCGCCATCGAGCTTGCCTCCTCGGACGAGACGAGGCTCAGGAGCGCTCTCGACGTTCTCGAGACGAAGCTCGTGAAACGCGGGGTTCCATTGAAGGCACTCGATCGGGGGAACATCGAGTCCGCCCTGGGAGGAACCGTTCGCCTCCGGGTTGGGCTACAGAGCGGGATTCCCGTCGAAAAAGCGCGCGAGATAGTCAAGCTGGTGAAGACGACCAAGCTGAAAGTGCAGGCCGCGATACAGGGGGATCAGGTCCGCATCAGCGGAAAAAAGAGAGACGATCTGCAGTCGGTCATCGGACTTCTGAAGGAGACCGATCTCGGCATCGCGATGCAGTTCATCAACTACCGATAGGCTCAAAAAAGAGAAGAGAAACCCGCCATGCCTGCACCCGAGACCCAGTCACCCGAATCCTCGCCCCAGCTGGATAGTATCTTCAACGACATCCAGGGCGATCTCGACCGCGTCGAACAGATCATCCGCGACAAGGTCGAGAGTCATCTCGGCCTCGTCGAGTCCTCGAGTCGTTACCTGTATCGGAGCGGCGGCAAGCGGGTGCGGCCCGCGTTGCTCCTCCTGGCGGCGAGGGCTTGCGGTTATCGAGGGGACAAGGGGCCGCAGTACGCTGCGGTGACCGAGTTCATCCACACGGCGACGCTCGTTCACGACGATATCGTCGACGAGGCGACCATGCGCCGCGGACATCAATCCCTGAACGCTCTCTTGGGGAACGACTTCACCGTTTTGCTCGGTGACTTTCTCTATATTCGGTCCATCGCGCTCGCGATCGAGATGGGCAGCCTTCAGATACTCGAAGTGATCTGCGAGATCACGCTGCGGATGATCGAGGGAATGATCCTCGAGCTCACCCGAGGCGGAGCCGTCGATCTGAGCGAAGAGGAGCATCTGGATATCCTGAAACGGAAGACCGCTTATCTTTTCCTCGGTTGCGGCCAGATGGGGGCGATTCTGGGAGAGGCTTCCGAAGACGTGAGGGAAGCGATGGCGGATTACGGAATGAACCTGGGGATGGCATTCCAGGTGGCCGATGATCTGCTCGACTTCACCGCCGACGAGGAGGTGTTGGGCAAGCCCGTTCTCTCGGACCTCAAGGAGGGACACGTCACCCTCCCCATCATCTACGCCCTTCAGGCGGAGCCGCGCGCGATTCCGACGGTGCAGGCGATCCTGGAACGGCGTGCCATCGACGATGTGAGCCGGAAGGAGATTCTGGATCTGGTGCGGCGAAATCGAACGCTCGAGAGGGTCCGGGCCGTGGCCCAGCGCTATGCGCTCGCGGCGCAGGAGCGGCTTGCGGCTATCCCCGAATCGAGTGCCAGAGATTCTCTGGCCTTCTTGACCCAGTACGTCATCGACCGCAACCGGTGAGGCGGTACACCGACAAACCGTTTCCTCCTTATAAACATCTTCCAGGGCAAACGGCCCATCCCGAGCGCGATCCCGGCGGTTATCGGTTTGGAAAGGCCGCGGCTTCCGTGCGGGCTCTGGACGAGAACGGCTGGCATCGGAATAAGGACTATCTCTACGGGGTGGATCTGTTCAACGCCGGCTACTATTGGGAGGCCCATGCCGTCTGGGAAGAGCTGTGGCGTGCGGCGCCGGCATCCTCCCGGTCCTCGCGGTTTATTCAGGGTCTCATCCAGCTCGCCGCCTCCTCGCTGAAGCGGACGGCTGGACGAGAGGCGGGAGCGGCCAAGCTACTCCGGTCCGCCCTCGACAAGCTCGAGCGGGTGTCGGCCGATTCCCCGAGATACATGGGCATCGAGCTTCCTGAGCTGCTGTCGAAGGCGATCCGTTCGAGCAAGCGGATTGAAATCGAGCTCGCCCCGAACGCAGAGACCCGTGACCTTTGAAGCAGGGGCAAGCCCCCTCGCGTAGCTTCGGCTGAGGACACTCAATTGCTTGCGATCGGGGCTCGAGTTTCCGGCTTCGGGTCGCGTGCTATACTCCCGAAACACTCGAACGCGAGATGGTCAAGCACCGTATTCTCGTCGTGGACGACGAAGAGCCGATCCGCAAGACACTCCGCATGACCCTCGAGTACGAGGGGTATGACGTCATCGAGGCCTCGTCGGGCTCGGAAGCGCTCGTTCTCACCGACAAGGAGCCGGTGGATCTCGTCTTTCTCGACGTGAAGATGCCGGGCATGGACGGGTTGGAAGTTCTCGGCAAGCTTCGCGAACGCGAGAATTCCCCCCAGGTGATCGTCGTGAGCGGCCACGGCAACGTCCAGACCGCGGTGCAGGCCACCAAGCTCGGCGCCTTCGATTTCATCGAGAAGCCGCTCGAGACCGAGCGGGTGCTTCTCGAGGCCAAAAACGCTCTCGAGAAAAAGGAGCTCGTGGACGAAGTCGGCCGCCTGCGGCTTCGCTTCGAGCGCAAGTACCAGATGGTCGGCTCGTCACCCGCGCTCGAGCGGGTGCGGGAAGCGATCCTGCGGACGGCACCCACGAACGCCACCGTGCTCATCACCGGTGAGTCGGGAACGGGAAAGGAGCTCGTCGCAAGAGCCATTCACGCGAACAGTCAACGATCGCGGGGTCCGTTCGTTCAGGTGAATTGTGCCGCCATCCCCGAGGACCTGATCGAAAGCGAGCTCTTCGGGCACGAAAAGGGCTCCTTCACGGGGGCGACGACCAAGCAGATCGGGAAATTCGAGCAGGCGCACAAGGGCACCATCTTTCTCGACGAGGTCGGGGACATGAGCGCCCGCACCCAGGCCAAGGTCCTGCGCGTCCTGCAGGAAGGTGAGGTCGAGCGCGTGGGCTCGCAGGCGACCATCAAGGTCGACGTGCGCATCATCGCGGCGACCAACAAAGACCTCAAGAAGGTAATCGAGGCGGGGGATTTTCGCGAGGATCTCTACTTCAGGCTCTCCGTCATCCCCATTCCCACCCCGCCCCTTCGAGACCGTCGCGAGGACATCGAGCTTCTCATCGAGCATTTCGTCACGTCTTTCGCCGCCGAGGACAACTTGCGACCCAAGCAGTTCTCGCGAGAGGCGATGGATCGGTTGAAGAGACACCGCTTCAAGGGGAACGTGCGCGAGCTCCGGAATACCGTGGAGCGCGCCCTCATCATGGCCAAAGGGGACGTCATCGACGTGAGCGATCTCCCCGAGACGATACATCACCCCGACGATTCCGCATCTCCCGATCTCAAACCGAGCACGTTGAAGGAGTTCAAGGAGACGAGCGAGCGGACCTTTCTCGTCGAGAAACTGAGAGAGAACAACTGGAACATCTCTCAGACCGCTCAGCTCATCGGCACGCCTCGGAGCAACCTCTACAAGAAGCTCGAGCAGTACCAGATTTCGCAGGACAACGACGGCTGACGAGAAAGCGTCGCCCTGACATTCTCGACGAAGTAAGATCAGCCTATGGCGAGGCTGAAGCGATCCATAGGACGCTTTCCGGTTCACGCAGCGACGGGAGTGGTGCTGCTGGCCCTCATCGCCCTCGCCGTCCCCCTGCGGCTTTCGTCCACGCGGGAAGTCAGCGCGGTGCAGCTCGAGAGGACTCAACGGCTTCTGAACGATGCCACGCGACGTTTCGTGGAAGACTTCGACCGCGAGATCACGCGGGCCGTCATCTATTTTGCCATCAGCCATTCCGACAGCGAGACGAGAGTTCAGCGACAGCTCGTCAAGCGCCTCGAGCACTGGAGGGAGAATTCTCCTCATCCCCAACTGGTGACCGGACTCTCCTGGCAGCGAGGCAAGCGCCTCGAGCCGCGAGCTCTGATGTCGCTCGACTCGACCACGGGCGTTCTCCTGCCGGTGT
>DASPGQ010000068.1 GCA_035620555.1 Vicinamibacteria bacterium | reverse complement strand
AAATAAACGACCAGGGGGCGTCGCTCGGCGACCAGGGCAAGCACCCTCTCCACCAGGTCGTCCCCCTTGAAATCCGAGACCGAAGTCAGGGAAGCGCCCCCGAGGTGCTCCGGTTGATACGCGTAGCAACCCGGGCAGGACAGGGGACATTCCTTCGTGATTTCTATAGAAAGGGCCGTTGGATAACCGCTCAGGATGCGGCCCCAAGCCCGAACGACGTCGGTTGCTTCCATAAATGCTCTACAATAGCGCTCGGCGCGCGCGCGCGCGAGTGTCAAGTTTACTCCCTGCCCATCGAGTCATCCTCAGTGCGCCCGACCAGCCGCCCGGGCTGGACTTTCTCTGTTACCTTGGAGACAATTAATCAACCTACACTCTCCATTCAAAAAGCCAAGAACGCGGAGGTGCCCCATGCGTGGCTCGTTTTGGTTCCTCAATATCGCCGTCGCTCTGTTCCTCTTCGGCTGCGTAAGCGCTGAGGACTCGATGAAGTTCGAGGCGGACAAGTATCGGGCGCAGATCGAGAACATCGAGGGCCTGCTCGGCCAGTCGGAAAAACAGCCGGACGACGGACAAAGACTGCACAAGTACTCGGCGGATCTCGCCTCGGCAATGGCCAGAGATATGCAGAACCACATGCAGAAAGAGTACGTCCTGAACCGAATCATCAGCTTCGGTGAGGGTTTCGCTCAACTCGAGCAACAAGGAATCGATTGGGATCTCGAGCAGGCCCGCGACGAATGGAAAACGATGCGCGCGAACCTGTTTGTGGACGCGAGCTGGTTTCAACCGATGTGAGCGAGCGGTTCGAGCTTCGTTGCGAACGCTGCGGGACGGTCGTCAGCGTCCCGCGAATGCCTCCCGGTACGCAGGGGGTATCGGGACCCTGCCCGGGCTGCGACGCCGCGATCGCTTTGCCCCCCCTGCCGGGCACGCCCGCGGCGCAGCCTTCGTCGTCGACGGTGGCTTCGTCGGTCGAGCAGCCGACATTCCGCGTGAAGGAACCGGACGGGCGGCTGCGCGAGCTCACGCGAGCACAAGTTCAGCGCGACATCCGAGCGGGCAAGATCCTGGCGTGGGACCAGGTCGCGGCGAGTGACGACGGCGATCGCTTCGTCCCCGTCGGCGAGCTTGCCCCGTTCCAGTCGTTCTTCCGCGGCCGTGATGCCATCCACCAGAAGCGTTGCTGGGAGCACCCGAACCGGCATTCTTCTTTGATTTGCCGCCGGTGCGGCCGCGGTTTCTGCGAAACCTCCGTGCCCCAGGCCGAGCGACCCGGATTGACCATCCGTGTCTGCCCCGCGTGTGAAGGTCTTCTCGAGCCCGCCGACCCACGATGGCGCGAGAAGCGCTTCTGGGAACGGCTCGACGAAGTCGCCGCATTTCCGCTCAAAGAGATGTCGTGGGTCACGACGGTCGGTATCGGAGCTCTGGTTTGGATCGGAAGTATGGGTCTGCGGGGTCTGGTCGTCTACGCCGTCGGGCTTGCCTTCTTCGTACACATCATCGCTCGCTCCGCCAAGGGCGAGAAGAAGATGGGCATTGGCCCGGAAACCACCGACCCTCTGGAGCTCGCGGGCACCGGGGTGGCGGTCGTCATCGTCACCCTCACGGTCGCACTCCCCTTGATCCTCTTCAACTTCTTCGTGGTTTATCGTGGCCTGACGGATGGAGAGGAGCCGGGTTCGCTGTTCCTCCTGAACATCCCGTTGGCAATTGCCGCTTTGGCCTACTACCCCATGGCGATCGGTATGAGCGCCGTGTGGCACAACAAGTGGCTCGCGCTGCGTCCCGATATCGTGATGGGACATATTCTCAAGATCCGGCGCGACTACGCCATTCTCGTCGGATTTTGCGCCGCCATCACAACGGCACAATGGTTCATCGAGTCCCTTGCCTGGATCGTCCCGGTCTTTGGAGGCCTGGCCACCGGTATCGTCTCCGCCTATCTCGGAGTCATCGAAGCGCACATCATCGGATGGACGCTCTACATGAATCACGAGGAGCTCGGCTGGGGATAACGTCGCGATCGGTCCTCCGCTCGCATCCTTCACCCCCCTCCGCGTAGAATCAGCTATCTTCTCGGCCTGGAGGAAATCGTCATGCGATACCTGTTGGCTTTGGCGGCGTTCGCCCTCGCCGCAACTCCGACTTTCGTCTCCGCTGCGGGAAAGCACCTAGCGCTTACGAGCTACCTCGACTTCGAGCGGGTGTCGGACCCGCAGATTTCACCCGACGGCAAGCAAGTGATCTACCGCCGCGAGTGGGTCGACAAGCAAACTGACAAATGGGAATCGGCGCTCTGGGTGGTGAACGTCGACGGGACCAAGAATCGCCACCTGACCAAAGGAAGCTCGCCCCGGTGGTCTCCCGATGGAGCCCGAATCGCCTATCTAGCGGAGGGAGAGCCCAAAGGCGAGCAAATCTACGTGCGCTACATGGACGCAGAGGGCGCCACCACCCAGGTCACTCGGATCGAGCGCGCTCCGCGAAGCATCGAGTGGTCTCCCGACGGCAAATCGATCGCTTTCGTGTCCACCGTTCCCGAAAAAGAGGCGTGGAAGATCGAGTTTCCCTCGGCGCCAGAGGGAGCCAAATGGACCGAAGCTCCGCGAATCGTCGAGCGGCTCGACTATCGTCAGGATCGAATCGGTTTCACCGAAGACGGCTATCAGCATTTGTTTCTCGTTCCCGCGACAGGAGGAACGCCTCGCCAGCTCACCGATGGCGACTACGACGATGGTCGGAACTCCCCCATCTCCTGGACTCCCGACGGCCAGGAGATCCTCTTCACCGGATTGAGGCAGCCGGACTGGGAGTACGCCTGGCGGGAGACCGAGATCTACGCCGTGCGGGTCGAGGACGGCTCGGTCAGGCAAGTCACTGATCATCACGGTCCGGACAGCGCGCCCAGCGTGTCTCCCGACGGCGGCTCGGTTGCCTACGTCGGCTTCGATTGGACCGACGACACCTTCATCAACTCCAAGCTCTACGTCTCCGGGATCGACGGGAAGGGCGCCCGGGCTCTGACCGCGAGCCTCGATCGCACTCCCCGGGATCTCGCTTGGGATCCGGATGGTCGAGGCGTTTATTTCAACGTGGCGGAGGAGGGAGCTTCGAATTGGTATTTCGCCTCGGTGGAGGGCGCGGTGAGGAAGGTGACCCAGGGAAACCACATCCTCGACGTGACGAGCCTCTCGACCTCCGGGATCGCCGTCGGGACGATTACCGGCCCCCAACATCCCGCGGACGTGTACGTCCTCGACCTGCAGAGACCGGAGCCGCGTCAGATCACCTTCGTGAACGACGACATCCTCCACGGCGTGGAGCTCGGACGGGTGGAGGAGATTTCTTATCGGTCGGTGGACGGCCTTTCCATCCAGGGATGGCTGGTCTACCCGCCCGATTTCCTGCCGGGAAAGAAATACCCGCTGATGCTGTCCATTCACGGCGGCCCTCATGGCATGTACGGAGTGGGTTTCAACTTCGGCTGGCAGGAGCACGCGGCGAACGGCTACCTCGTTCTCTACACCAACCCGCGGGGCTCCTCGGGGTACAGCAGCGAGTTTGGAAATGCCATCAAGAACGCCTACCCGAGCAAGGACTTCGATGATTTGATGGCGGGCGTGGACGAGGTGATCGGGCTCGGAATCGTCGACGAGCGCAATCTATTCGTCTACGGCTGCAGCGGCGGCGGCGTTCTAACCGCATGGGTCGTCGGACACACGAACCGCTTCGCCGCGGCGTCCTCGAACTGTCCGGTAACGAACTGGATGTCTTTCGTGGGCACGACCGACAGTCCCAACTGGTATCGCAACTTCGCCAAGCCGTTCTGGGAGGACCCGAGTGAGTATCTGGAGCGCTCGCCCCTGATGTACGTGGGAAACGTGCAAACGCCCACGATGCTCATGACCGGCGTCCTGGATCTTCGGACTCCGATTCCCCAGACAGAGGAATATTACCAGGCGCTCAAGATGCGGAAAGTCGCGACGGCGATGGTGCGTTTCAACGACGAGTTCCACGGAACGACGTCCAGACCCTCGAACTTCATGAGGACCCAGCTCACCCTGCGTTACTGGTTCGAAAAGCACGGGACGAAGGCAGATGCTCCGGTGACGACGTCAGCGATCTCGGACAAGAACTAGCAGCGTGATGAAAAACTCAGCCCACCCTGCGCGAGCGGAGCGAGCCCGGCGCGCTCGTCGCGCCGTGAGCAGCCCGAGCCGTGGCGGCACGATCGATTACGGGTCCCGCCACGGCATTGAGCATTAGAGGGAGTGAAGGGAAGTCGAACGAGGGGTCTGGATGGATCAACCTGCTCGAACGAAATCCCGTTCGATATCGCCACGAATTCTGTCCCGTATCTTCCCGTCCACCGGCGTGCGAGAGAGCAGGGCGAGTAGACGCTCGCGGGTCACGATTTTACGACGCGCCAGCTCGCGATTGAAAAGCATGTCCTTCTCCCTTCGAGCGACGTACTTCGATATCGCGAGATCGTGGGGATCCAAACACAGTCCGCGGACGCCCTCCGTGTCGCCTGGCGGCAAGTTCACGAGCCGACCTTTCCAGCCCGCCGGAAGCGTAGCCGTCGTTTCGTCCACGGGATCGGCGTAATAACCGAACCGCTCGTGAAATGGAGAATCCTGACCGATCGCGTTCAGCCACTCCGTTTTCGAAATGTCGCCCTTCGCGATCAAGTCTGCTTCGGCAGACTGCACGAGCTCGTCGGGAAGATCGGGATACGTTCCGTGTAGGCTCTGACTGCCAATGATGATGAACTGCTTCTCGCCGGTGATACGCCCCCCCGCCCGGAGCAGGTGATCAAGCTGCTGCTTCTTCATTGAGCCGCCTCACCTCCTCGCGGGGCAACAACCCGACGTAGGGAGGCGATTGTCGGAGGCGATTGGAGCGTTCATCGCGTCCTAGCATGCTCGCAAAGAGCTCCCCGTCGTCGCTGCTTTCAAGGATTTGCTGCCACTCGTCGTATGCCGACACCCATGCGCCGCTTCTCTTCCAGCGGTGGAGATTGGCAAGTCCGTGCGCTCGAATCTGATGCGCGCTGCAACGAGCCACCACCGCGACCGCGAGCTTGCGCTTCAGCTCGTCCAACCTGTCGTGGGTGAATGCCCTGGACCGGCCGGGACGAAGACAACGACCGGCGCGTTCGAGAAAATCTCCCTCCGCGAGGCCCCATTCAACGAGCACGGCACGCGGAATGATGACACCCAGTGAATTGCCGACGCGCCGGATCCGGAGTTTCATCATATGTTATAACGGTTATAACGCAACTGGTCAAGCTGTCAAGCTTGGTTCCATAGCGCTCCTCTACCTCCTTCGCCCGGGAGGCGGAACGTCTGATCGTCCAGGAGAAGGTGCTTGCGTTACTGGTTCGAAAAGCACGGCACGAAGGCGGCCGCGCCGGTGACGACGTCAGCCATCTCGGACAAGCAGTAAAGCTCGCTCCAGCTCAAGCGTCTCGCTCGTCCTCATCGGCGTACCAGTCGCCGTGCGGGGACCATTCGTGGCAGCGAAGGCAACAGGTTTCCATCCACTGGCGCCCGCAGCCGGGACACTTGCCCCGGGTATCGAACGTGTTCCAGACGTAGAGGCAGGTACACATCCAGAGGCTGTCTCGCTCCGGCTCCCAAACGCACCTCGGGCAGCGAATCCGGGGACCCCGATCCCTGGGCGATCCTTCACGAGTGAAGACATCGAACCGGATACGCGCGCCACGCGCGGGGCGCTCGTTCTTCGCTTCGACGATGGTCACGCCCCATTCTACGCCGGTAGGGACCGTTGCACGACCGCACTGCCGAGGCGGTGTGGGGCGCGCCGAGAATGCGAGTTTGACGGAGCGGCCATCACACAAATACTGTTTGTTAATTAGAGAGTCGATTCCCGCGCACCGGCATGACGAGGTCCATTCCCGGCGACGGCCTGCCCGACGCCTCCTGCCCGTTTCCACGGGCCCGCCTCTATGCCCCCTGGCTCTTCCTGGTCCTCGGGCTTTTTTGTCTTCGCGTAGTCGGGCAGCTCATCGTCGCCATCTTCGAGGTGGGATTCCTTCCCCCGATGGAAGAGTGGTACTCTGGCCTCATACCGTATCCTTTTTTGTTCGGGGCCCAGCTCGTCATCATCGGCCTCTTCGCAATCGTCTATTCGCAATTTGTCCGGGGCCGGGGATGGCTCGTGCACCCCCGAGTCCGGCTAGGCGATTCTCTCGTCGTCTTTGGAGCGCTCTATCTCACGGTGATGGTTCTCCGTTACACCTTGCGCATGGCTTTGTATCCCCCCGAGCGATGGGTGGGCGGCTCTATCCCTATCTTCTTCCACTGGGTCCTCGCCAGCTTCATCTTGCTGGTTGGTCATTACCATCGTCGGGGAAGAACGGAACGGCGGACCGTAACCCGGAGGGGCAGGCTCCTGCGAGCTTTCGCTGCGTCCGTCGCCGTCGCCGGGATTGCCGCCTGGGTCGCGTATCTGCTCGCCCCCGCCTGGCTCGCCCGACGGTTGGGCAGCGGACCACCCATGTATTCCGTGCGGATTCACCGATCTTTGCCTCTTACGACGTCGGACGACGTTCGATTGGTCGGTGATCTCTACCTGCCGCGCCGCGCGGGCCCAACGCCGACGATTCTCGTCCGGATCCCCTATTCCAAAACGCTCCAGAACGAGCTCTTCGCCACCTTGATCGGACGGATGTGGGCGGAGCATGGCTATTCCGTCTTCATCCAGGGAACCCGGGGCCGCTACGAGTCGGGCGGGCGTTACGAACCTTTCGTCAACGAGCGTCGAGATGGGATCGAAACGCTCGCATGGCTCGCGGAGCAGCCCTGGTTCGACGGACGACTCGGCATGTGGGGAGGATCCTATTTTGGCTACACGCAGTGGGTTCTCGCCGACCAAACCGATCCCGGACCTTCGGCCCTTTTCGTTCAGATCGCGAGCAGCAGCTTCTACGACATGTTCTATCAAGGCGGTGCTTTCGCCCTCGAGTCCGCGCTGTACTGGGCGCTCCGAAGCCACGGACCGGTGGACGTTCCGGTGTCCTCCGAACAGCTCGACAGGGGGTACGGAGCGGTGCCCCTCCGGGAGACGGACGATCGGGCGGGTGCGGACGTCTCGTTCTTCAACGATTGGGTCACGCATCCCGAGCGCGACGCTTACTGGCAGCATGTCGACGGAGAGAATCGCACCGCCACGCTTCGCGCACCGGTATTGCTCATGGCCGGTTGGTTCGACCCCTTTCTTCCCAGTCAACTCGGCGATTTCCTTCGCATCCGTGCGGAAGCCTCTCCGCAGGTTGCTGAAAAAACTCGCCTCATCATCGGTCCCTGGAGCCATGCAGCGGCACCCCCTTTGCCCGACGGTTACCAGCCGAGGAATTACCGGCTGGAGAGTCTCGCCCCCACCCTTTCCTGGTTCGACCGGCACCTCAAGGGCGAGACTACGGAACCGGAGCTTCCGCCGATCCGCCTCTTCGTGATCGGCGACAACGTCTGGCGAGACGAACAGGAGTGGCCCCTGGCCCGCACTCGGTTCACCGCGTACTTTCTCGATCGCGGGGACGGGCGTTCAGTTTTGAGCTCCGAGACGCCCGCGGCATCCGGACATTCCACGTACATCTTCGATCCCACCGATCCGGTTAGGACGCAGGGTGGAGCGATGCTCGGCCCGCGCGCGGGAATGCGCGAGCAAGCTCGAACGGTGCGTGACGATG
>DASPGQ010000067.1 GCA_035620555.1 Vicinamibacteria bacterium | reverse complement strand
ATCGGAGGTGGACGAGAGCTTCGTTCTGTTTCAACCGAAGGGAGTCACCCACATCGAGGAGGGGCTCGTCGAGGAGAACCCCAGGCACGCGATCCTGATCGACCTCAAAGACCACGACCGAGCGCGTATTCCCAATACTTCGGGTTTGCCGAGCCCGTTCCCTCGCGAGGGCGCCGAGAAGCGGCTCGAAAACGATCGGGTAATCATTTGGGATGTTCGCTGGACCTCCGCGCCCACTCCGATGCATTTTCACGACAAGGACGTCGTGGTGGTGGTGTTGGAAGGGGGCGAGATCGAGTCGACGACTCCGAACGGCCAGAGCGAAGTCTTCCGCGTGGTCCGGGGCGAAGCGAGCTTCGCTCCCGGGAATCGAACCCACATGGAAAGGCTCGTTTCGGGAACGCCGCGGGCGATTCAAGTCGAGCTCAAGTAGGTCAAGCGGCCCGTGCTATATTTCGGGCTCCCTCTGGAGGGTAATGATGGTATTGACCAAACCCGAGCTGATTGCTTCACTGCAGGACGAGGTTCGGATCCTGCTTCATCTTGCGAGCAAGATCGATCGTGCGAAGCTCGACTACCGGCCGACACCCAAGCAGCGCAGCACGATCGAGTTGTTGAGATACCTGAGCATGATGGGGCCCACGCTGGTCGAGGCCGCCAAAGCGGGCGCCTTCGACGAGTCCGAGTGGAGTGCTGCCGAGCAGGAGGCGACAGCCAGGACGTTCGATCAAACGTTGGCCATGATCGGTACTCAAACCGACACCTACGCGACCCAGCTCGCCGACGTTTCGGACGCGGAGCTGCGTGCCGAGATCGAGATGTTCGGCCAGAAGACGGCCCGCGGGGCCTTTCTGGTCAACGCGGTGCTCTGCGGCTGCGCAGCCTATCGAATGCAGCTGTTCCTCTACCTCAAAGCCTGCGGCCGCGAAGAGCTGAATTCGGCGAACCTCTGGTCCGGCGTCGACGCGCCGGCCTCCGTCTAGCCCCCGATGCGTATTTGCCGTTCCAGGAAGTCCTCGATCGGTAGGTGAAGCTGGCCGGGAACGAAGTCGGATCGCTCGAACTGATCCAGGATGGCCTGGGCCTCGTCACGGATCTGACGTCGCAGGTGTTCCGGCTCCAGCACATCGGCGTCGGAGCCGAAGCTCAGGATCCAGCGCCGGAGCTCGAGGGTGTCGGCGACCCGCATCGTGAGCACGATGCTTCCATCGTGCGCGGTCGAAATCTCCTGCGTTTCGTGCCACTGGCGCTCGGCGACGAACGGAGCGGCCGAGGGCCGGAATCGAATCCGCGCCTCGATCTCCCTTCCCCGGAAGATGCCGAGGGCACTCTTCATGTGCCGTTCGAAGTCGAAGCCCTCGGGGAGGGTGAAGGTTTCCTCGGTGAGCGTCCACCGCTGAATCCGCTCGAGAGCGAAGATTCGAATCTCGTTGCGAAGATGGTCGAACCCAATGACGTAGAGCCCGCCCTGGAAGTAGAAGAGGCGGTACGGGTCGATCCGCCGCTCGGTCACGACACCCCGAGAAAAGGTGTGGTAGGTGACGTCGAGACTCCTGCGATTGCGGGCGGCCTCGGTCGCCACCTCGATCAGTTTTCGTTGGCGGCTGTAGTCCTTGAACGGCCCCGGTCGTGCGGCGAGTACGGCGTCGTACTCGTCGATGAGGGCACGGCTCTCCGGCGGCAGGAGGCCGGCAATCTTGGCATGCGCCGATTCGAGCGAAGCGTAGAAGGGGGTGTCGCGGAGGACACGGGATAGCCTCCTGGCGAAGTAGAGTGCGAGAAGCTCGGTCACGGTAAAGGGAGGAGGCACGCGAGACTTGAATCCCTCGACGAACTTCCAGAGTTTTTCCCGGCCCTCGCGCTCGTCGTAGATGGGAAGCCCCGCGTCCTGAAGGCCCCTCAGATCGCGAATCACCGTACGGCTGCTGCAGCCGAGCTCATCCGCGAGCTCGGAGAGCGTCCGCCCCCGCGCGTTATCGAGCAGACGGACGAGCCGCCAGGTGCGGCTCACGAGCTGGCCTCGGCCCATGGACGTCATGGTAGAAACGATGTCGAAAATGGGGTGTCTTTCAGTGTCACACGAGCGGGAAGGGCGATCAACCGGGGGCGACATCGAGCTACCGCAGAATCGACGTGGACCGGAACCGCTCCAGCTCACCCGCGCACCATTCCTGGAGCTCCTTCGCGATGCGCGGGGGAATACCTTCGATGTTCACGCGCCCGGCTCGCACGAAGATTCGTGGATGGACGTCGATGTCCTCGCGCCCATCCACATAACGCCGGACGGACTCGGCGAGCTTCTCCGCAAGAGCGTGTTGGCGTAGGTTCGCAAGCAGGTAGACGTGACGCATCGCTTTTCTCCTTGGTTCGACCCATTTGGATACTACCTGCTTCTTGCGACAACCACGGTTCATGTATCCGAAAACTTTCTGGGCGGGAACGCGAGACTGACCGTGCGTCGAGATTCAATCTCGGCGCTTCTTCAGAAGCTCCTTCAGGAAATCGTTCGCAAGACTCGATTCTTCCCTCTTGCGCGATTCGCGATCGGTATAGCTGCGGAAGCACTCTCGGGCCCTCTCGAGCTCCTCGCGGTCGCGGACCGCGATCGTGACCTGGAGCGGTCCCTCGAGATCTCGGCTCCCCTGCTCGATCTCGTCGAGAATCGTTTCCAGGGAAGTTTCGATGGAGAGCCCTCCCACCCCGGCACCGAAGAGAGGAAGCGCCAGACTCTTCACTTCGTCGGAGGCAGCCTGCGCGAGGATGTTTCGCATCACGGTGGCCACGTCCGAAGCCGACGTTCCCTTGCTCACGTCGTAATCGATGACGACCGCGTGGTAGACGAAACGAGCGGAAAGCCTTCCCGCGTGGGTCCGAACGACGGTCCCGAGCGCGGCCGGGGCCTGTCGAATCGCCTCCTGATGGATCTCGATTCCACCGCGGGAGCGAAGCGCCGCCGCCACACCCCCTCCCATGTGGAGCTGGGTGTTCGCCGCGTTCACGAGAACGTCGGCCTGAACCGTGGCGATGTCGCCATGCATGAGGCGCACGGAAATTCGTCCGAACTGTCGCTCTGACTCTCGCATAAGGCGTGGGTTATTCGTCGAGAATCCCGATGACCAGCGTGGCGTCGTCAAGGAGGAACCGGGGCTTCTCCAACAGCCGCACCGGAACCTCGGCGATCGGCCCACGAAGCGCCACGCTCAGGATCTCTCGGACCATCTTATGAGCGCCCCCGAGAGCGGCCCAGGCGCCGTCCGAGGCAGCAACAACGATGTCGTGCTGTTGTGGACGCAGATAAACGCCAACCGGATCGATGGCTCCGGTTCCCAGGAAGTCTTTGCCGGACTGTGAAACGAAGCGAACCTCCCCCTCCCTCGAGACGTGGAGAAGCTTTGCATCACCGATCACGACTCCAGAAACGATCCAGCCGCTTTCGCCGCGAACGAAGCGAAATCCGGCCAAGGTGCTCCTCCCGATGCCCACCAGAAAGGAGTCGATAAGCTTCGCGAGGTGAGCCCAGTCCGGGAGGCTCACCGGGGGACGATTCCGCAAGAGGCGCTCGAACTGAGATGCCCCACGCTTCGCCGCCTGATTCGCGCGCCCGGCACCGTCGAAAACCACGCCGCACGACGCCTCGTGAAACAAACGAAAGGCGTCCTCGTTCGCAATCGAATCGGTACCCTTCCGGCTCGCGCCGGCAAGTCGGACTCCCCTACCGGAGAACGCCATCAACAACCAGAATAGGGCTCGAGACGACAAGCACGGTCATTCGCGGATGAAATGCTTTGGAGGCGGCCGCCATTTGTGGGTGAAGGTGCCGGAATCGTTCCCGCAGGGACGTTTCGACGGCACCTTGCCGAAGAAGGGATCGAGAGATGACCGCAAAGACGCAGTCGACGTCGCGAGCCGCCCGTTCCGGCCTGCCCCCGAACACGGGGTCTGGCACTTCCCCGCTCTTGCCGAAACACTTGGCGGAGCTCTTCGTAAGCCCGAGATCCTTCTTTTCGGGACGGCCGGCCCTCGAGCACTCCCCGGCTGTTCTATTGGTCGGATGGTTCTACGGAATGGCGAATGCCATCGAACGCGTCGCGATGGAGCTCCTGCGGTCAGAACTCGGACGGCCGCGGCCAGCCTGGGAGATCTTGCGGCCATTCGTCGCCGAGCAATGGGCCGGATTCTGGCTCTGGGTTCTCGTATCCGGAGCTCTCGGTGGAATTTTTCTTTGGTGGGTCGGCGGCTGGTGGTACCACTTGAGACTCCGCTGGTCGGGTGCTCGAGATCCCGACAAGCGGCTCGCACGTCTGACTCTCGTCTACTCTTCTTTCGTCTTTGCTGGGCCGGCCGTGATAGCTGCCATCATCCAGACCCTCGTTTACTCGAACTATGCCACGGCCTATGCTGCCGGCGAGTGGTTCTCGTTGGTGCTCACCTTGTTTCTGTTCTGGTCCG
>DASPGQ010000066.1 GCA_035620555.1 Vicinamibacteria bacterium | reverse complement strand
AGCTCCTGCACGGCGCAGTCGTCAAGCGGGTCGACGGAAGCGAGATCACGCTCTCGACCTCGGATGCTCCGGTGGTCGTCAAGGAGATGACGACGAAGCAAAGGCTTCTTTCCTACATCGCCAACCCGAACATTGCAGTCTTCCTTGGCCTCATCGGCCTCGCCGGACTGTATCTCGAGTTCTCCAACCCCGGCACCCTGGTGCCGGGTATCGTTGGCGCGATCGCTCTGCTACTCGCCGCATTCGCCTTCGAGATCTTGCCCGTCAACATCGTCGGCCTGCTTCTCCTGATCGTCGGTTTCGGCATGCTCATCGTCGAAGCATTGACTCCCTCCTTCGGTGCTCTTGGGGCGGGCGGGATTGTGGGCATCGTGCTCGGAGCGCTGATGCTGTTCGAGGAGCAGCCTCTTCCCACACCGGCGCTCCAGGTCAGCTGGACGATGATTCTGCCGGTCGCGGTGGTCCTCGCGATCGTCGTGATCTTCATCGGCCGCAAGGTGATCGAGGCCCAGCGGCGGCCACCGGTCACCGGAAGCGAAGGCCTCGTCGGCCAGGTCGGCACGGCACTTACGGACATCGGCGAGAGGGGCAAAGTCTTCATTCACGGAGAGTACTGGGACGCCCGTTCGATCGAGCCCATATCGAAGGACGAGCGGGTGAGAGTGTCTCGCGTCAATGGACTGAAGCTGATCGTCGAGCGGGTTTCCGAACCCTAACGAAGGGAGCGACTCATGCCAGGTTTTTCTATCGGTACCTTGGCGGTGCTCGTCATCGTCGCCATCTTTCTCTTGAACTGGATCAAGGTGCTCAACGAATACGAGCGCGGAGTCGTCTTCCGACTGGGAAACCTCATCCCCCGGCCGAAAGGGCCGGGTCTCGTCCTGGTTTACTCCCCTGTTGACAAGATAATCAAGGTGAGCCTGAGGCTGGTGGCACTCGATGTACCGCCCCAGGACATCATCACCCGCGACAACGTTTCGGTAAAGGTCAACGCGGTGGTGTTCTTCCGCGTCGTCGACCCGATCAAGGCGGTGATCGAAGTGGAGAACTTCCTTCACGCTACCTCTCAGCTCGCTCAGACGACCCTCAGGAGCGTTCTCGGCCAGGTGGAGCTCGACGAGCTTCTCGCCGAGCGCGAACGGCTCAACGTGCAGCTTCAGGACATTCTCGACAAGCACACCGACCCCTGGGGGATCAAGGTGACGGCGGTCGAGGTCAAGCACGTCGATCTTCCCACGGAGATGCAGCGCGCCATCGCCCGTCAGGCCGAGGCCGAGCGAGAGAAGCGTGCGAAAGTCATCCACGCGGACGGCGAGTTCCAGGCCGCAGAAAAGCTGTCCCAGGCCGCCGCGATCGTCGGGCAACACCCCCTCGGATTGCAGCTTCGATACCTGCAGACCTTGACCGAGATTGCCACCGAGAAGAACTCGACCGTCGTCTTCCCGATCCCGATGGAACTGATCGAACCGCTCTTGAGACTTTCGGGAGACCGAAAGAAGAGTTGATCGATCGAGAATTTCGACCCAACGCGCTGCTGGCGCCCTATGTGAAACTGATATGGGTGCTGGAGACGGGCGATCCTGGATTTTTCGGCGACGGCCATCGGATTCTTCCCGATGGGATCGTCGAGGTCGTCTTTCACTACGGCGATCCGTTCGTCACCCGCTTTGCCGACGGTCGCGAACAGGCGCAGCCGCGGAGCTTCGCGATCTCCCAGGCGTCCCGGTTCATCGACATCCGCGCAACGGGAAGCTGCGGCCTCATATCGGTCCGGTTCTTTCCTTGGGGTGCCTATCAGTTCTTTCCCGTTCCGGTCTCTGAGTTTGCCGATTGCCAGGTGCCGGCCGAGGCGCTCTGGGGAAAGCGGTGCCGGGAGCTGGAAGACGCGGTGGCAAATGCCACGACGACTGAAGAGCGAGTCGAGCGCGTCGAGCGCTTTCTCCTCGAGCAGCTCGCGCTTCACCAGAAGGAGGACCTCGCTCCCGCCGTCCGCTATCTCTGGCAACGGCGCGGCCAGGTCCGCATGAGCGAAATGACCCGCGAGCTCGGCATCGGTGAACGCCAGCTCCAGCGGAGATTCCTCCAGAACATCGGTGCGACGCCGAAGCAGACGGCCCGCCTGGTGAGGTTCATTCGAGCCTATCGTAAGCTGTGCCAGCCTTTTGAGAGCCTGACCTGGGCCGCCCACCTGAGCGGCTACTACGATCAGGCGCATTTCATTCGTGAATTCAAGGAATTCTCCGGCTTGACCCCGCGCCAGCTGCTCTCACGTTCCCGGGTTTCTTCTTTCGAGCTTTGACTTTGTCGGATTTGTCCAATTCGTTGGCGTATTCCCGAGTTATGCTCGATCGGACTGCAGGAGGACCAACGATGGGCACGATCTGGTTTGCGTTTCTCGTCTTGCAACCAACTCAGGAAGAGGATGTTTGGAAACCTCTCAAGTACTTCGTGGGCGAATGGAGGGGACAGGAATCCGGGTCCGCCGGCGTGGGAAGAGGTGAGCGAAATTACGAGCTCGCCATCGGCGGGCAGTATCTGGTCTCCAGAAACACATCCGTCTTCGAGCCGCAGGAGAAGAACCCATCGGGCGAG
>DASPGQ010000065.1 GCA_035620555.1 Vicinamibacteria bacterium | reverse complement strand
ACGTCGCCTCGAGCGCGTCGAGACGGGCTTTTGCGCGTGCCCGAGCGTGCTCGTCGAAAGGCTCGACGACCTCCAGATAGAACTTGAGCTTGGGCTCGGTTCCGCTCGGGCGGACGGCGACGCGGCCACCGTCGTCGCAGTCATAGACGAGGACGTCCTCCAGACGGGCCGTGGGGCGGCGCCAGCGCTCCAGGCGACCGACGACATCTTCGGACGCCACGTCGACGAGACTCTTCTGGCGGGTGGCGAAATAACCGTATCGGGAATAAAGAGCATCGAGCTCGTCGAGGAGAGTCTTGCCTTCAGACTTCAGGCTCGCGGCCATCTCCGCCAGGACCAGCCCGGCGCCGATGCCGTCCTTGTCTCGAACCACCGTACCGACGGCATAACCGAGGGCTTCCTCGTAGCCGTAGACGAACTGGCACCGCTCCTCGGCCTCGATACGCAGGGCGACGTTGGCGATCCACTTGAAGCCGGTCAGCGTATCCTCGTAGCGCACCCCGAGCTCTCGCGCCATCTCCGCGAGCATGCGCGAAGAGACGATGGTCGAGACGACGAGGGGTCTCTTCTCCCGGGTATGGCTCAGGACGTGATGGGCGAGCAGGACACCGATCTCGTTTCCGTTGAGGGTCACGTAGTCGCCTCGCCGGTCGCGGACCGCGGCGCCGAGACGATCGGCGTCGGGATCGTGGGCGAGCGCGATGTCGCATTCTTTTTCGCGCGCGAGCGCGATCACGCGATCCATGGACCCGGGCTCTTCCGGATTGGGAAATCGAACCGTCGGGAAGGTCCCGTCGGGCTCCGCTTGCTCGGCCACCGGGTGCACGTCATGGAGACCGTGACGTGACAGGGCCTCGACGAAGAGCTTCTGACCGCATCCGTGGAGAGCCGTGTAGGCGATGTGGATCTCACCGGCACTCGAAAGAAACGTGAGCCCGGCGACCGCGTCGAGGTAGGCCTCCTGAAGATCGACCCGCGTCCACTGTCGCGCGCGGGGGATCGCACTGACGGCGGGAGCCCGATCGATTTCGGCCAGGATCGCCGAATCGACCGGCGGGATGATCTGGGCGCCATTCTGCCAATAGACCTTGTAGCCGTTGTATTCCGGCGGGTTGTGCGAGGCGGTGATGACGATCCCCCCGGCGGCGCCGAGCTCCTTCACCGCGAACGCGAGGAGTGGAGTCGGCTGCGGGCCTTCCATGTAGTAGACGGGCATGCCCATTCCGCTTGCCACGGATGCGACGTCCTCCTGGAAAACATCGGAGAGTCTGCGAGCGTCGCGGGCGATGACGATCCCGCGCTCCTTCGCGCCCGGGATCGAGAGCAGATGGCGTACCAGCCCGTAGGTGACGCGGACGACGAGCGATCGGTTCATCTTCCCGGGTCCGTCGCCCAGAATTCCCCGGATGCCTGCGGTTCCGAAGCGGAGCTCAGGCTCGGTCATCGAGCTCGAGGACGGCGCGATAGAGCACCTCGACTCCCCTCGCACAATCCTCCCAGTCCGTCCACTCGTTCGGGTTGTGGCTGACCCCGTCCTTGCTGCGCACGAAGATCATGCCCGTCGGAATCCCGTGGCGGGCAACGCTCTGGGCGTCGTGGCCGGCGCCGCTCGGAAGCCGAACGGTATCGAGACCGAGCGAGGAAGAGACCCGAGCGATGTGATCCTGGAGGCTGACGTCGGTGAGCGCCGGGCCCTCGGAAGCGAAGGGCTGGATCCGGATCGTGGTTCGATCGTCTCTGGCGATCGCGGTTGCCCGTTGTCGGATGCGCTCGAGCACGTCGGTGACGACGGCTTCGTCGAGATCCCGCAATTCGATGGGCAGGTTGACGCGCCCGGGCACGACGTTGGGCGCTCCAGGGAAAGCGCGCAGCAGGCCAACGTTTCCGACCTGGCGTCCCGGCCGGGCCATGACTTCTTCTCTTACCGCCTGCGTGAGCTTCGCCGCGGAGAGCATCGCGTCGCGCCGCTCTTCCATGGGCGTCGTGCCCGCGTGGTTCGCGAAGCCCTCGATGGTGGCGTCGAAGCGAAAGATGCCTACGATTCCGGAAACGACGCCGATGGGAACGTTCTGCCGGTGGAGGTGCGGTCCCTGCTCGATATGGAGCTCGAAGTAAGCGGCCACGTCTTTCGGGTCGATCACTGCGGAGTCGAGCTCGCCGGGGTTCTGACCGTAGCGCTCGAGCCACTCCGACAGGCTCTCGCCGCCGGCATCGACGAGGTCGAGCTCCCCGCGCTTCGGGCCCGCGGTCGCGGCGCGGCTTCCGAAGAGTCCCTGGCCGAAGGTCACGCCTTCCTCGTCGGCCCAGATCACCATTTCGAGAGGATGGCGGGTCTCGATGCCGTGCTCGTCGAGGGACCGCAGCACCTCGAGGGCTCCCAGGCTACCGAGCGTCCCGTCGAAAATGCCTCCCTCGGGGACCGAGTCGACGTGCGAGCCGAAGAGGATGGCGGGAAGGGTCGGCTCCTTCCCCTGGCGCCGGCCGTGGACGTTCGCCGCGGCGTCGACCCATACGTCGAGGCCGGCGTCCCGCATCTCGCGGATCACCCACTCACGCGCCTGCTGATCCGGCGGGGAGAACCCGAGCCGGGATACTCCTCCTTCGGGAAGCCTGCCGAACGCAGCGATCTCGAGAAGGCTTTGCTTCAGCCGCTCGGCGTCGATCAACGATCCTCGCTCGACTGGAGGAAGCGGCGCGCTTCCTCCATCCCGGGAAGCTCGGAGCCCGCGTCGGGAACGCGGGCGATCGCCTCGTAGTGACGCGCCGCCAGCTTGTCGTTTCCGAGCTTGGCAGCGGCCCGCGCCGCGCCGAGAAGCGAGCGCGTCCGCTTCGGCGTTCTCAGGAGAGAGTTCTCGAAAGCCACCAGGGCCTCCTCGATCGCGCCCTGGTCGAGCAGGAGCTCGCCGTATAGCTCATGGGGCGGCTTGACCGGCGAATCGGTCGAAGCTTCGCCCGGAGGCCCGGAAGGCGGCTCCATCGATTCCGCGATCGCGGTGGCTTTCTTCATGTGCTCTCGTGCCCGCTCGGACCCGCCTTCCGCGGAGGCCACGAGCGCGTCCAGCTCCCTGGCCATGATAGCGACCTGGTTCCGGTCGTCGGTGCTCGCGTCTTCCATCTTTCCGTGGAGCTCGTGAATGCCGGCACCGGCTTTCTTTGCCGTATCGAGATCCGAGGTACGCACCGCGCTCATTCCGCTGGCGAAGAGAACCGTCGCCGCCGTCCGCTCGTCCACCTCGCCCTCACCTCGAATCTGCGCGAGGATGCCGTCTACGTCCGAGACTTTCCATCTCTCGGTCTCGACGACCTGGAGCGCTTCCTGGCGGAGCAACCGCTCCTTGAGTCCCCTGGTGGAGTCCTCTCGGTTGGCGATAGGACGGAGCTCGTCGAGGCATGCCTGCGCCGCGTCATATCGGCCCTGCTGCAGGTAAGCGTACTGGAGCCAGTAGAGCGCGTGAAAGGAATAACGCGTGGGCGACAGGCCTTTGCGGTCGGCGCGCGCCTTCGAGGCTTCCCACGAGGCTTCGTTCCGTTCGGCCACGTGGTCCCACATCCCGTGCTGAACGAAGATGTGGGCGGGCATGTGAAGGGCGTGCACCGCGGCAGGGGCAATCTCGGCATACTTGTGGGCCGCATAGAGGGCGATGGGAGCGTGAGCGGGGTCGTCGTAAGCATGGATGATGTAATGGGCGGCTCCGGGATGATCGGGGTTCTCCCGAAAGACCTTCTGCGAGATGGCGCCTGCCTGCATATCCTCGCGCAGGCTATCCACGCCGCGGACCTTCGTGCGCATCAACGAGAGCGCGTAGAACGTTGCGGCTTCGTGATCGTCGGGATACTTCTCGTAGATCTGCCTCATGGCTTCGGAGTAGGCGAGCGAGCGCTCGTCGATGGGTCCTTCGCCGTAGAGCAGCTCGACGGCATCGAGGTACATTCTTTCCCGCTCGGTCCCTGCCTTCTCCAGCCTTTGAGCGCGTCCGCGCGCGAGCTTCTGGAGCGCACGTCGTGCCTCCGCCATGTCCTGGTCGGTGGGGGCGTGGTGGCCGTAGGAATAGGAGAGGGCCTCGCCCCAGAAAGCGAGCGCGAAATCGGGGTCGATCCGCTGCGCCTCCTGGAATGCTTCGGCGGCGTCCTCCCACTCGAAGCTGTGAAGCATACGGACGCCGTTCAGAAACGCATCTTGCGCTTCGGGCGCACCCGAGTTCTCGAACTCGATCTTGCCGAGCACGGACTCCTGCGCCGTCGCCAAGGCCGCGCTCGACATGAGTCCTGCGACGAGCCAACAGGCATACTTCATGATCGTCTCCTCCGGTCGAGTTTTATCAGACGCCGGCGGAAAGGGCCACTGGTTGAGTGAGAAAAAAAAGTAGGGGATGGCTAGGGTGCTACGAAAGCAAATGCGCCGCATAGACGAAAGCGAGACCGGCGAGAAAGATCAACGGCACGGAAGAAGGGTCGGTCTGGTTTCGCATCGCTTCGGGAAGAAGTCGACTCGCGGCGAGGTACAGGAGCATTCCCGCGAATAGACTCAGGAGCAGAGCGAGAAACGACACCGGCATCACGAGACGGGATTGGGCCCAAATGCCCAGGAGTGGGGCGACCGCGGTAATCGCGAGCAGGGTCAGGGTCTGGCGGATGCTGTGCTCGGTGCCGAGCATCACGCCCACCGCACCGACGCCGTCGGCGAGCTTGTGGAGCAGGACAGCGAATGCGACCGCGGCTCCCGTGGTCTCACCCGCGCGGAAACCTTGACCGATCACCACGCCGTCGATGAAGGCATGGATGGCGATACCGATGCCGCCGGAGAGTCCCGCAAGGCGCCTCGACTCCTTTCGATGCTCGCCTCGATCGAGCACGTAGAAGACGAAGAACCCCAGCGTCGCGACGATCCATACCGTCGCCTTCGGAAGGGCGGCCTCGCTGTCCTGGAGCAGCTGCATCGCGTCGGGGAGAAGCAACAACACGACACCCCCGATGAGGGCGCCGGAGCAAAAAGCATAGATGCTGACTCGATGTTCGCGAAAGTGGAGCGCGAGGAGTCCGCTGAGGAGAGTGACCGCACACGCGGCGGAAGCCGCCGAGAGATTCGGATTCAAGAGGCGATCTTATCGCAGTTTTTTTTGCAAAAGGGTCTTGACAGCGCCAATCCTTAGATGTAGAGTCCCATTCGCAGTCAAAAGGCGATTTCATTCGGCCACGGCTGACTCGTCCCCTCCTTGTGAAGTGAGGATGGGGCTGGGTTGAGTTGGCATCCTCCAGAAAGTTAGAAACCGAGGGGGAATATCGGAGGGGCCATCTCATTAAAACCGTGGTTGGGACTCCATCCTCACTTCCTCAACTTCTCGTGGTGCGCCTCGTCTCGTCCGTGGTCAGGTCACCGTGGACAGCAAGCGCTCTTTGTGTTGGGACCACTCCCGCGCCGAGAGGATCTCTGGACCGAACTCGATGATGCGTGGCAAGAGCCGGAAGACAGCGACCTGAGTCCAGGCGGAGCCCGCGCGCGTCGTAAAGCCTCGGCCATTCAGCTCGGAAGCGATTCGTGAAAGCGGGTAATCGGCGGCAATCATCGCCACGATCACCTGCATGATCTCCTTCTCCACCGGATCGACCTCGAGGTGGCGGCAATCGGGCGATATCCGAAGGCCATAAGGAATGGGTTGAGGTCTCGGCTCCTCATGGTCTTTGCGGCCGCGCTCCCATTCGATCGCGACCGCGCGCCAACCCTCCCTCTCTTTCGCCTGTACGGTATCGGAGCTCGGAAGCGACGAGACGGGCTCCCTCCAGCGTTCTATTTCACTCATACGGATCCCTCCAATTTGCTTGCAAGCAAGCCATATGCCAGCGGCGTTCCTTTCCTCGGGATTCGCCGATCATGCGACTACCTAGGTACAACGAGTGGCGGTTCGCATGAGTTTCAAACTCTGACACGGATCTGGGTATGCTCTCGAATCGTCGTCTCTTCGGAGTGGCTCGCCATGCCCGTCCGACTCCGGGACCGCCGATGTCCAGGATCGCGCAGCTAGAGATTCAGATGCTCTTTCAGCCGGCGGGTGTGCGAGCGGGATACCGGGATCTCCGTTCCCGCGCGATCCGTCATCTTGAGTTGAATGGTGCGATTGAACCAGGGAATCACCTCGCGGATGCGCTCGAGGTTGACGATATAGGAACGGTGAACCCGCCAGAACACGTTCGGGTCGAGGGATGCGGAAAGCTCCTCGAGCGTGCGGGCGTTCGATGTCCCGGTAACGTGATCGGTCACGACGGTAACCACGCCGTCCTCGACGCTGGCATAGACGATGTCGGAGTCGTCGACGAGCATGTAGCGCTCGCCCGCCTTGACGACTAGCCGTCTCTGACGCGTGCCGCGCTCGAGCGCTCCGAGGAGCCGCTCGAGCTGATCCTGGATCGGCAGGCCTTCTCGTTTCTTCTTCGCCGCCCGCGACACCGCCTCCTTGAGCCTGGACTTTTCCACGGGTTTCAGCAGGTAATCGACCGCGTTCACCTCGAACGCCTTGATGGCGTACTGATCGTAGGCGGTGACGAATATGAGGTGCGGCGGAGCGGGCAAATCGACCAGGCGGCGCACCACCTGAAAACCGTCGAGTCCCGGCATCTGGATGTCGAGAAAGAGCAGATCCGGGGAAAGCTCCTCGATGAGCCCGACGGCTTCGATCCCGTTTCCCGCCTGGCCCACGACGTCGACCGCGGGAATCGACTCCAGGAGAAAACAGAGCTCCTGGCGAGCGAGCTCCTCGTCGTCGACCACCAGCGCTCGTAACGTCATTTTTCCGAACGAACAGAAGGACGCGGAGTCGCGGAGGCGCAAAGGACCAGTCTTGACAGATCCCGTTTCCCGTCCGAGATCAACGACATTAACGGTGCAGCGGCTGGCCCGTGAATTCTGATTCTTCGCGCCGCTGCATCATTGCGCCTTTGCGTTTTATCTTCGAAACGCGAACCAGTCATCGTCATTCTCTCTCTCAATGCCGTGGCGGGACCCGTAATCGATCGTGCCGCCACGGCTCGGGCTGCTTACGGCGCGGCAAGCGCGCC
>DASPGQ010000064.1 GCA_035620555.1 Vicinamibacteria bacterium | reverse complement strand
TCTTCGGGGCCTTGATTCTGTATGCCTTGATGGTCTTGAGGTTCGATTTCGTCTGCGACGATGCGTTCATTTCTTTTCGCTACGCAAGGAATTTCGCCCATGGAGCAGGGCTTCGTTACAACTTGGGTGTCGAGCCTCCCGTGGAGGGCTACAGCAACTTTTTATGGGTGCTGACCATGTCGCTTTTCGAGGCCGTGGGCGCCGACGTGGCCGTGGCGTCCCGGCTGATCTCGGTGGCCTTCGGCGCTTCGCTTCTGGGCATGCTGATGCTGTTCCTGTATCGTCGAGTACACGGAAGCTACTGGAGCGCGGGGATGGGGGCGATATTCTTGGCATCGCTGCCACCGTTCTCCGTTTGGTCGACTGGGGGCCTGGAGACCGTTCCCTTCGCGTTCTTGCTCTTCGCGACTTTCGAGCGACTCCTGGGCGATGAGCATCGTCCCAAAGGCATCCAGGCGGGGGTCTTGGGTCTGTTATGTGGTCTCATCCGAACGGACGGGGCTTTCTACGCTCTTTTGATCATCGGCCTGGCTCTACTTACGGGAATTCTGACCCGTCGAAAGGAAACGCTGCGGGCGACCGCGGAGGCGGCAGCGATCCTGATCGCTGGCATGACACTCTACGTGGCCTGGCGGTATTCTTACTATGGCGACTACGTTTCCAACACGGCTCGGGCCAAATTGAGTATGTCGGCCCTCTCCCTACAGAGAGGCCTTCGTTACACGATTAGCTTTTTCTTGACGTTTTCGTCTGTCGGCCTCGTGATACTCGCTTCTCCTTGGATATTGCGGGGAGAGAGACGTCGTCTGGCATGGCACGCCCTTGGGATGGTGATCGGGATCTTCCTCGCGGCGGTCCTTGTCGGCGGAGACTTCATGAGCATGGGACGCTTGATGGTCCCGGCCCTGCCCTTCGTGGCCGTCTTGTTCGCTCTGGTCATCTGCACGGTTCTTGGTCAACCGATCACCGTGCCAAGAAGCATGACGGCCATTGGCTTCGCCGCCGCTGCCATTGGTTTGTCGATCCTGCCGGCGTTCAATCTGCATGTCGTACCGAAGTCGGCTCGCGAAATGTTCCATTTTCGATGGAACACGTCTCACCACGCCTCGGAGTATGAGCACTGGCAGGAAATGAAACGCAATGCGACTGCCTGGACAATGTTGGGCAAAGCCCTCGCGAGGTACACGCATCCGGGCGAATCCCTGGTTTTCAACGGGATCGGTGCAGTCGGCTATTACTCCAATCTCTTCATCTATGACCAATATGGCCTGACGAGTCGAGAAGTGGCTCGGCGCAAAGTTGGAGAGAAGCCCGCGTCAGCCGGTCACGAGAAACGGGTCGAACCGGCGTTCTTCGTGAAACACGAACCAACTTACCTCCTGGCCAATATCGTTCTCCTGAGAAGTGCCGCCCAGGTTTTCGTCGAGGAGGAAATCGACGTTGAGGGGCATCGCTACCGTACGAGGTTGATTCCCCTTTCTCCAGAGGACGGGTTCCCGGATAACACCGGCCTCTACCTGGTCCAGCGGGACGAGTGATTATTGAACGTATCCGAGCGCTTCCAGTCGTCGGATCTCTTCGGGTGAGAGGTCGATGGTTGAAGGAGACCCTTTCCGCCGTTTCGCATAGTCTTCGAGCGCGGCGAGGAGCATCTTCTTCGCGGCGCGCGACGCCGCCGATTCTTCGTTCCAGCGGTTGTCGAGCTCTCGCGGATCTCGACGCAGATCGTAGAGCTCGAAACGGTCGTCGTCGACATGTCGAACGAGCTTCCAACCCTCCGATTCGACCATGATTTTTCTTCCGTCATTTCCCCACGCGTAGCAGCCGAAGCTGAAGATGGGTGGGCTTTGCTCGCGGTCTTCGACTGCGAGCAGATCCTCGCCCCGAAAAGGATTGTCTTCGACCCCGGCGAGATTGGCAATCGTATGCGCGACGCTGGCCATTTCGACGGCCCCGGAAAAACGGTGACCTTTGAGCGTCTCGTCGATGTCTCCGGAGATGATAAGGGGCACGTGAAGGAGCTCATCGTGTACGTCGCGGCCGTGGCCAAACCGACCGCGCTCCATGAAATATTCGCCATGATCGGAAGTGACTATGTTCACGAGCGGCCCGGTGAGATGTAGACGCTCGATCCCGTCTAGCAGCCTGCCGATAGCCGCGTCGGTGAACGCGATCTCCTCGTCGTAGATCGCCTTTACCGTTTCGATCGAGAAGGGATCGGGAACGGACTCGTCCCGCAGAGACGGTTCCGCCGCCAGAAGGTCCTCGTAGCTGAAACGCTCCGGGGCAGGCTCGAGCTCGACGAAATCGAATTCTGGGTGACGAATGTAACTGAAATGAGGATCGAAATAGTGAACCCACAAGAAGAACGGCTCACGCCCCATCCTGCTTAGATACTGCAGAGTATTCGTCGTGAGCTCTTCCGACGTCACCGTTTCATGCCCCCTCACGAGCGACTCGTCGAAAGTACGAAAGCCTTGATCCAGCCCGTACCGGCGACTTACGAAAACGTGCGTCACGAACGCCATCGTTTCGTAACCCACGCTCTGCAACGATTCGGCGAGAGTGGTTACATCGTCCGGCAGCGGTGTGTGAGCGCGAATGGCACCGTGCTCGGTCGGGTACAGGGACGTATGGAGGCTGGCCATGCTCGGCAACGTCCATGGTGCCGGCGAGAGCGCCCGCTCGAAGAGAAATCCGGATTCCGCCATCCGGTCGACCGACGGAGACGAGCGCCGGGAGTTGCCGTAGCTACCGAGATGATCGGCACGTAGCGTATCGATCGTGATCAGAACGATGTTGGGCCGGGGTCTTGGTGCATCGGCATTCCCCCCGCAGCTCGATACCAGAAGCGGTAGAGCGGCGAGACCGACGCCTAGAAGTCGGAGAAGCACTCCCGAAGAATTCCTCGTTCGCAACACGGTGAAGCTTCAGAATAAGGGCGAGGGGGACGAGCAAGCAAGAGCAAAGCACCGGCAGCTCGGGCAGGAGCTCAGGGGCTCACGAGGATGGTGACGCATACCGACACCGGCGTGCCATCGAAACGGGGAGGTTCGTAGGTCCATCGACGGATGGCGTCCAGGATCGAGGCTTCCGCTTCGGGCCAGGGAGGGGTGGTGGAGCCCACGACGCTGGCCTCACGGACGGCTCCGTCCGGACCCACGACCGCCTCGACCACGATCTCGCCTTGGGGAATCGGGTCTCGATCCGGGAGCCGAATCGCTGTCTCGCTCCGTTTCTCGGGATTGGGAACGCCGCCGACGCCCGCAAGGTGGGGTTTGGGTGAGCTCGGATCCTGCCACGCGCGCGCCCAAGCACAGGGCCTTCCCGAGGGTGGTCGAGCGGTCGCGGCCCGCTCCGGTGTCAGGGGAACCACCTCGTCGTCGGTAATCGATGCCGTCTCGAGCGGCTCCTCTCCGAGCGCTGGCCGTTGGGACCGAGATTGCGGGTCAGCTTTCTCTTCAGCGGCGGAGCACGCAACGAGCGAGGCGAGCAGAGCGAAAGCGGCAACGGCTCTCATCTCACTCCACCAGCCGAGCTTTGGCTTCGGCGAGCGCCGCGGGAAGGCCACTCGTTCGCGGACCGCCTCCCTGCGCGATTCGAGCGCTCCCGCCGCCGCGTCCATCGACGGCCCCGAGGCTCATGGCGAGGAGATTTCCCATGTGTGTGTCCACATCCTCGGAGCGCGCGAAGACGAGATGCGCCGCTTGTTCGTCCGTGCTTCCCAGGAGCACGATGCGACGCTCCCGTCCGGTCAGAGCGGTTGCCGCCGAGCGTAACTGGGCAGGGGGAATCGCTTCCAGGACTTTGACGAGAAGGGTGGCGCCCGGCATCGGCTCGGCCTCGGCCATCCAGCTCTCGACCCGCGTGAGCAAGAGCTCGGTGCTCTTCCGCTCGAGCTCCTTTCCCATCGCCTTGCGGTCTTCCTGGAGCCTCGTGGCGGTCGAGACGAGATCGCTCTCCGAGCTCGACAAGACCGTGGCCAGAGCGCGGACTCGGCCCACCGTGGCTCGATAGTCTCTGAGCGCTCGCTCGCCACACAGAAACTCGACCCGGGTTCCGCCCTTGAACCGACCGAATCCGCGAACCACGATGGGACCGACCTCGGAGCTCGATCGGGGGTGCGTGCCACAACAAGCCTGCCGATCGAACCCTTCCACGTCCACGATTCTCAGGCTCCCGACCGAGGGAGGGGACTTTCGCAAACCTCGGGCAGCCGCAGCTCCTTCCACGTATTCGGTGCGTATCGGTAGGGCGCGCCGGACGACCTCGTTCGCGGCTCGTTCCGATGCGAGCACCTGGTCTGGCGAGAGAGGGCTCACGTCGAGGTCGATGGTGGAAATGGAGCTGCCGAGGTGAAACGACGTGGTCGCGGCCGAGGCTTCCCTCACAAACGCGGCCGAGAGGATGTGTTGCCCGGAGTGCTGCTGCATGTGGTCGCGCCTCCGCTCCGCGTCGATGCGGCAAAGCACCTGGCGCTCCTTTGGAAACCGCTCGACGAAGTGGAGGATCGTCTCGTCGGGAAGCTCCGCGACCTTGACGACGGGAATATCGTGAATCGTTCCGAGGTCGCAGGGCTGGCCGCCCGATTCGGGGTAGAAATGAGTCTTTGCCAGGACGACGGCTGGGCCGTCTTCGGTCACGCGCTCTTCGACGACCTCGGCATCGAACTCGACGACGTAGGGATCGCCCAAATAGAGGCGCTCAGTCATTTCGAAAACGTCAACAGCGTACCGTCCGGAGTCGAAAGAGGCGTGTGGGTTGCCTCGACTTGCCGACTGTGAACGCTTCGCTAGACGGTCATCAACTCTTGCTCTTTTTTCTTGACCACATCGTCGGTCTTCTTGATGTGGTTGTCGGTGAGATCTTGAACCTCCTTCAGAGCTCGCCGCTCGTCGTCCTCGGAGATCTCCTTGTCCTTGAGCATCTTCTTGAGGCGATCGTTGACGTCGCGTCGCACTTGCCGCATCGCCGTGCGGCTTTCTTCTGCGATCTTGCCGACGTGCTTCACGAGCTTCTTCCTCCGCTCTTCGGTCAGAGGCGGGATGGGGATGCGAAGGATCTTGCCATCGTTCGCGGGGTTCAGATCGAGATCCGAAGAGAGGATGGCTTTTTCAATCTTGTCGAGCATCGGCGGCTCCCAGGGCTGGACGGTGATCAGATTGGCTTCTGGAACCGCCAGGTTGGCCACCTGATTGAGTGGTGTGGGAGAGCCGTAATAGTCCACGGTGACGCCGTCGAGAATGGCGAGCGAAGCGCGCCCGGTGCGAACCGAGGCGAGCTCCTTGGTCAGCACTTCGAGGGTTTTGTCCATACGCCTCTTGGCATCGTCGATGAGCTGCTTGATCGTCACGAGCCGGACCTCCTTTTCTCGTGCGCCTGGAGCCCTCAGGGCGTTGTGACCAGCGTACCCAGCTTCTCTCCGCACGCGACCCGCCTCATGTTGCCGGGTTTCTTTACGTCGAAGACGATGATGGGAAGCCGGTTGTCCATGCAAAGAGAGATGGCGGTGGTATCCATCACCTTCAGGCCTTTCTCGAGCACCTGCATGTAAGTGATCTTCTCGAAAAGCTCCGCCGATTCGTCCTTTTCGGGGTCGGCCGAATAGATACCGGATACCCTGGTACCCTTCATGATGATTTCCGCTTTGATCTCCATCGCTCTCAACGCCGCCGCGGTATCCGTGGAGAAGTAGGGATTTCCCGTCCCCGCGGCGAAGATCACGACCCGTCCTTTCTCGAGATGGCGGATGGCTCGGCGCCGGATGAAAGGCTCGGCGATCTCTCGCATCTCGATTGCCGACATCACCCGCGTGTGAACCCCGAGCTTCTCCAGCGCGTCCTGCAGCGCCACCGCATTGATCACCGTCGCCAGCATCCCCATGTGATCCGCCGATACACGATCCATACCCCGGGCCGAGGGAGCCACTCCGCGGAAGATGTTTCCGCCTCCAATCACCGAGGCGGTCTGGACTCCGAGAGAGTGCAGAGAGCTGATCTCGCTGGCCATGAACTGGGCCACTTCCGGGTCGATGCCGAAAGCCTGGTTGCCCATCAAGACCTCGCCCGAGAGTTTCACCAGAACACGACGATAGGCCGAGTTATCCGACATCTCGTTCGCCCGCCTATTCACCCACGGGGAGCGGGTAGTGAGGTTTTACTAAAGAGATTCGCCGCGTTCAAACCGAACGAAGCGGCGGACCTGGATGTTCTCCTTGAGAACGGCGATCTTGCTCGTGAGAAAGTCACCCACCGTCTGGTCGGAGTTCTTGATGAACGCCTGCTCGAGCAGGACGTTTTCCTGGTAGAACTTCTGAAGCTTGCCTTCCACGATCTTATCGACCACGTTCTGCGGTTTTCCGGAGCTTCGAGCCTGAGTCCCGAGGATGTCCCTTTCCTTGTCGACGATCTCCGCGGGAACGTCTTCCCGTCGCACCCATCGGGCCGGGGTAGGGGCCCCGGCCACTTGCATGGCCAGGTCCTTGACGAGCTCGCGGAACTCGACCGTATTGGCGACGAAGTCGGTCTCGCAGTTCACTTCGATGAGGACGCCCACCCGGCCGCCGGGGTGAATGTAGGAGCCCACGAGGCCTTCGGTCGTCGAGCGGCCCGACTTCTTCTCGGCAGCGGCCTGGCCCCGTTTGCGCAGGATGGTGATCGCTTCTTCGAGGTTGCCCTTGGCCTCCTCGAGCGCCTTCTTGCATTCCATCATGCCCGAGCCCGTCCTCTCACGGAGCTCCTTGACCAGCTGCGCGGATATCTGAGTCATTTGAACTGACCTCGGCTCGATTGTGATCCCATGGAAGCCGCGGACGCGCCCGCGATTTTCTCTGTCCGGCTGCCGTGAGCTCTCACCCGCCGCCGGCGGGTCATCACGTGGGTGGAGGCGATGCGCTCGTAGCCGACTCCCCGTCCGCGGCCGAGGGTTCGCTCTCCGCCTTCTTCGCCTCCGGCTCGCCTTCGCTTCTCTCCTCGGCCGATTTGGGGACCGCGGGTGCCTTGGCCATGTCCCTGCCCAGCATGATGGCGTCGGCAATGCGCGAGGTGAACAGCTTGATCGCGCGGAGGGCGTCGTCGTTTCCCGGAATGACGAAGTCCACCAGGAGCGGATCGCAGTTCGTATCCACGATGGCGATTACCGGGATCCCGAGCTTGCGGGCCTCATGGACCGCGATCTCCTCACGATTGGCGTCGACAACGAATATCGCGTCGGGCAGCTTCGTCATTTCTTTGATGCCGACCAGGTTCTTTTCGAGCCTGCGGCGCTCCTTGTCGAGGCGCGAGAGCTCTTTCTTCGTCAAATCCTCGTGCCGGCCCTCTTCGACGATGGCGCAAAGCTCCTTGTATCGAGCGATGCTCTTCTGGATCGTGACGAAATTGGTGAGAGTGCCGCCAAGCCACCTCTGGTTGACGTAGTACATCCCCGCTCGCGTCGCTTCCTCGGCGACGACTTCCTGCGCTTGGCGCTTGGTTCCCACGAACAGCACCGTTTTTCCCTCGGCGCCGAGTCGGGTCGCATAGGAGAGGGCGTCCTTGAACAGGCGAAGGGTCTTCTGGAGGTCGACGATGTAGATGCCGTTCCGCTCCCCGAAGATGTACTCCTTCATCTTGGGGTTCCACCGTTTCGTCTGGTGCCCGAAGTGCACACCGGCTTCGAGCAGCTCCTTCATCGTTATCGATGCCAAAAAACCTCCCTTTCGATCGAAAGTGGCCCGCGTGGCCCAGGGCGAGGTCGTCAACGCTTCGAGTACTGGAAGCGCTTCCGAGCGCCCGGCTGGCCGTACTTCTTTCGCTCCTTGATGCGCGAGTCGCGTGTTAGAAAACCGCCCTCTTTCAGGCGCGGTCGCAGCTCCTGATTGAACTCGCAGAGAGCGCGCGCAATGCCGAGGCGCATCGCCCAGGCTTGACCCGTGAGCCCCCCGCCCTGGATGTTGGCGTAGATGTCGAACTTGCTCGTAGATTCGGTGAGCGCTAGCGGCTGCTTGACGATCATCTTCAGAGCTTCGCTTCTGAAGTACTCGTCCACGGTCCTCTTGTTGATCCGGATGTCGCCACGACCCGGACGGAGATAGACGCGTGCAATGGATGATTTCCGCTTGCCCGTTCCGTAGTACTGAATGTTGCCCGACGCCAAGCCTACGATCTCCTTCCCAGAGTGCCGTCGACGAGGGTGTGATCGTCGTACGATGGCCGATCGGCCGACGGCGCGACGGGGCCACACCCCTTTGTCGCGAAGATTCTTTCTTCAGATTGCTGGAGGCCCAAGTCGACGAGACTCATCGGGGGGTGCGCGTTCGGAGCGCGAGAGTCGTTGGCTTCTGTGCCTGGTGGGGATGAGCCGAGCCGCGGTACACCTTCAGCTTCTTGATCTGAGCCCTTCCGAGACGGGTCTTGGGCAACATACCCCGAACCGCACTCTCGATGAGCCGCTCGGGGAAGCGTGCCTTGACGTCTTCGGCACGCGTCGCGCGGATGCCGCCCGGATAGCCGCTATACCGGTAATAGACCTTGTCGCGCTCTTTCTTGCCGGTGAGAAGCACCTTGTCGGCGTTCACTACGATCACGTGGTCTCCGCTGTCGAGAAAGGGTACGTAGGTCGGCTTGTGTTTGCCCGCGAGAACGCGAGCGATACGACTAGCCAATCGACCAAGCACCTGTCCCTCCGCATCCACGACGTGCCATGCGTGCGAGATCTCGGCTTTGCTCGGAAACGTGGTCGTCAATCGGTCTCCCCTGAAGCTCTTCCGAAAAAAAATTAGGGCGACATGCAATCGCCCAACGGCCTAATTTAGTGGCCCTCGCTAGCGTTGTCAAGCAAAAAGACTTTCACCGTCCAGCCGACGACCCGTCATGCGGGCCACATTTCTTCACAATTATTGATGACACCCAATCCCGATCGCAAAAACTCACTGTTCGTGATCCGAAAACCGGGTAAACCCTGGCTCGAAAGACCCAACGGCGAACGTCTCGCGAAAAGCGCGTCGGAGGGCGTTTGCGCGTGGCGTAGGGAATCCTCGAACCCTGCAGGCCGGCTGGGCCTGACCGTCGCAAGAAACTTGATTCTTCGATGGGGCTTAAGAGCTCGAAGCTCGAGTGACACATGAACCTTTCATCCGGGTCACCCGACTGGAGTGTGGTGGAACGGCCTCGGCGAATCGTGACCACCCGGGGAAAGCCCCCCATTGTGAGAGCCCGCACATCTTGGGGCCCCTTGTCGATGGGTGTACTCTCGGTTGAGGTACCTCATAGACGTCCTTTCTCTTGGGGGGGAATCCCCTCTCGAGATCACGGAAACTGCTTGACGGGCGACGAGGAGTTGCCCGATAATGACCCAAAGAACCCAATACATTTGTGGCCGCTTTTTCTCTTGACAGTCATTCGCCTCATACTGTACGCTCACAAAGTACTTTAACTTCTTCCTGTAACTATCGTTGGCTGCGGCTTTGATGTAGGAGACGATTCGGATGGGTCTCTTCGGTAAGAAGAAGAATCTCGTTGGGCTGGACATCGGGTCGAGCTCCGTCAAGGCCGTCGAGTTGAAGCCATCGAAGGGGGATACGTTTCAGCTCATCACCGTCGGCCTCGAATATCTTCCCGCGGAAGCCATCGTCGACGGGCAAATCATGGATTCGACGTCGGTCATCGACGCGATCACGAAGCTATTCTCCGAGTTCCGTATCAAGACCACCGAAGTCGCGACGTCCATCAGCGGCAGCTCGGTGATCGTCAAGAAGATCCAGCTTCCAGCCATGAGCGAGCAGGAGCTCGCGGAATCGATCCACTGGGAAGCCGAGCAGTACATCCCGTTCGACATCCAGGAGGTGAACCTGGACTACCAGGTGCTCGACGCGGGAGCGGCAGGCGGCAACATGGACATCCTCCTGGTGGCGGCGAAGAAAGACAAAATCAACGACTATCAGAGCGTCATCACCCAGGCAGGGCGAAATCCGATGATCATGGATGTCGATGCCTTCGCGCTCCAGAACGCCTACGAGATGAACTACGGCATCGAGCCCGGCCGGGTGGTCGCCATGGTCAACATCGGGGCCTCTCAAGCGAACATCAACGTGGTGCGCGGCGACACGTCGATTTTCACTCGAGACATCACGACCATCGGCGGCAATCAGTACACCGACGCGATCCAGAAGGAGCTGAACATCAGCTTCGAGCAGGCGGAGGCGGAGAAGCTGGGCCAGGGGCACAACGAGGCGATTCCCCGGATCCTCCAATCGGTCACCGAGACGGTCCTGATGGAAGTGCAGAAGACGTTCGACTTCTTCAAGGCGACCACTTCGGAAGACCGTATCGACCGCGTCGTTCTCAGTGGTGGAAGTGCTCGCATCCGGGGGTTGTCGGATGCGATGTCCGAGCGATTCGATACTCGTGTAGAAATCTTCAACCCGTTCCAGAACGTCACGTACAACCCCAAGGACTTCGATGCTGAGTTTCTCGAAGACGTGGGGCCCGCGTGTACGATTGCCGTGGGGTTGGCAATGAGAAAGGGTGGTGAATGATGATACGCGTCAATCTTCTGGGATCGAAGGAGCCGATCGGGGGGGCCGGTGCCATCATCGAGTCCCACATCCCGGGAGGCGAAGGCTCCGAGCGCAAGGGGGTGCTCGCCGCCATCGCGATCCTGGGTTTGGCGGTCGCGCTCATCGTCGTCCAGTATCTGTCGGCCACGCGAACCATCTCTCAACTCGATCAGGAGATCCAGCAGCTCAACGAAGAAAAGAATCGGCTCGCCCCGATCATTCGTCAGGTGCAGGAGTACCAGGCCAAGCTCGCCGAGCTGGAAGAGAAAGAGCGCTTGATCGAGCGGCTGAAGAGCCAGAGGGAGGGGCCGGTGCGAATGCTCGATGCCCTCTCCTCCGAGCTCCCGGAGTTCGTCTGGCTCACGCAGCTCTCCCAGCGAGGTCCCACCGTGACCATCGACGGCATGGCGGCCTCTTATGTCAGCATTGCCGATTACATCCGCAAGCTCGAGGACAGCGACTGGTTTCAGGACGTCGAGCTGATCGACGCTCAAGTCGACCGTCGGCAGGAGCAGGAGTTCACCCAGTTTCAGTTGAGGACGCAGCTCGTGTCTCCGCAGCCAGAGGGGCAGCCCGTCGCCCCCTCACCCGCAGGCGGTGCAGGGGCTCCAGCGGGAGCCCGGTGAGAGAGGAGCAGAGCCATGGATAGGATGTCGTTCGGATCGCAGATAGTGGTCTTCGCCATTTTGGGCGGCGCGCTCTACGGCCTGTTCTGGTGGTTCGTCTACTCGCCGATGCAGCAGGAGATCCAGAACAAGACGACGCAGCAAAGAAACCTCCAGGCCGAGGTCGAGAATGCCAAGACGACCGCGGCGAGGCTTCCGGAGTTTCGGCGAGAAGTCGAGCGCAAGGAGGCCACTCTCCAGGCACTCTCACGGATTCTTCCCAGCGAGAAGGAAGTCGACGATCTCCTTCGCAAGGTGCAGCAGCTCGCGGCGGAGTCGAGTCTCGACGTGTTGCGCTTCAAGCCCGAGGCGACGCGGCCTCAGGAGTTCTACGCCGAATGGCCCATCAGTCTCGAGCTCGATGGCAGCTATCACAATCTGGCTTATTTCTTCGATCGCTTGAGCCGGCTGTCACGCATCGTCAACGTGAGCAATCTCGAAGTCGACGCGAAGCGGGATCCGTCGATCTCTTCCACGATCACGGCGAACTGCACCGCGACGACTTTCGTTTTCATCGAGCCTCAGGCGGCGCCCCCCGGTGCTCCCGCGGGGGCGGCCGCAAGCGGGGCGGCGGCGACAAGCGGGGCCGCGGCGAGAAGATAGGACGGCGATTCCGTTTTGCAGAAGTTCAACCCGGAGAATCATGCTTCAAGGCGCGAGGTACGAGGTATGAATCATGTGGGTGCAAGAGCGTAAGATGCGACTAGTATGGACCGCGTCCTTACTCGTCCTCGTGGCGGAGCTCTCGGTCTCGCAGACGCAACCTCCCGCCGCTGAAGGGCAACCTCCAGCCGAGGAGGCCCAGACGCCGCCGGCGGAGGGCGAGCAACCGCCCGACGTCGAGCCGGTACCCGACGCGATCGAGCTCACCGAGGGCTCGGGCTATCGATACGAAGCCGGCGGCCGGCGCGACCCTTTCGTGAGCCTTGCCCTGGGAATCGACATCCTGTTGCCCGAGGGGCAACGTCCTCAGGGCCTTGCTGGCATGCTCATTCAAGAGGTGAGCTTGAGAGGTATCGTCAAGACCAAAGATGGTTACATTGCGTTGATCCAGGGCACCGATAACAAGAGCTACTTCGCCAGAATCGGAGAAAGGCTCTACGACGGGAGCATCCAGGCGATCGACGACGAGAAAGTCGTGTTTCGTCAAGAGATCAACGATCCCCTGCGTATCGAGAAATTCCAGCAGGTTGAAAAATCGCTCTATCCGGTGGAGGAGGGCACACGATGATTCCTTCGAGGTCACTTCTCCGTCTCCTGGCGCCGTTGTGCCTAGTCGCCTCGACCCAGATGACGGAAGTGTCGGCTCAGGTTACAGGAGAGGAAGCGACTTCCGACTCGGCCACCATCCGCGCGGTGCGCTACCACGTAGGGCCGAGCGAGACCCGCGTCTGGTTCGAGACGACCGGGGCCGTCCTCTACACACATTACAGCCCCGATCCGCACACGCTAGTCATCGATCTTCCCGCCGTCGATATCTCCGCGCTGAACGAACGCACCGTGGTGGGAAGTCGCGAAGTCGAATCGATCCTCGCGACGAATCTCGTGGGTGCAAACGGGAAGAAACTCTCTCGCATCGAGGTCAAGCTCGCCGCCGTCGTGCCTTACCAGATTTCAGGCTCGGATCAGGCGTTGAACCTGGTCTTCGACGGAGGCGAGATCGGGCAGTCGGCTCCGTCGAGCTCCCCCGAGTCGATGGTTCAAGCCGCTCCGCCACCATCGCCGCCGCCTGTTCCTTCCGCTCCCGCGGCCGAGAATGCGAGTCGGGCTGCGAGCTCGGCTCCGCAGGCCACGGGAAGCGAGCCGGGGGTCCCCAAAGTACCCAAACCCAAAGTATCCACGAGGCCCGCGTCGGCGCTATCGGGCGTCTCCCACAAGATGGTGGGTGACGTTCTGAGCGTCGTTCTCGAAGCGAATGGCCGGCTCAACTACACGAGCTTCGAGCTCGACGCGCCGAAGCGGCTGGTCTTCGACTTCACCGGAGTGGTCAACTCCGTCGCAAGGGCGGCCCATTCCATCGACCAAATCGGTGTGAGCCGGGTGCGGGTCGCTCAGTTCAGCACTAACAATCCACAAATCACCCGCGTCGTTTTCGACCTCGAGGACGAGGTTCCCTATCGAGCCTACGAGCGCGATGGGAGCGTCGAAGTCTCCTTTTCGCGCTCCCCCGAGGCCTTCGCCTCCCCGGCTCTCGCGTCGATTGACGACGAAGAACCGGAATCGAACGACTCCGCGATCGAGCAAGAACCGAAACCCGATACCATCACGATCCAAGGTAAGACGGAATCGGGCGGCACTTACTTCTTGTCGCAGGAGGCATCTCCCTCGTCCCCCGAGGATTCTTCTCTCGAGCCCGTCAAGCTGACGGCACAAAACCTTTCGATGGGAAATCCCATGCCGCTCCTGCCGAGTCCGCCTCCCGCACAGGAGCCCGTGCCTCAGCCCAGCGCGTTACCTGGCTCCCAGACGTTCATCGCGCCCGGAGGACAGCAACCCGGCGAGCGCGTATACACCGGAGAGCTCATCAGCCTCGACTTCAAGGACGGCGACATCCAGGACATCTTCCGGCTGTTCGCCGACATCAGCGGACTCAACATCGTCGTCCAGCCCGGCGTGACCGGCCGCATCACGCTGAAGCTCGTCGAGGTGCCATGGGATCAGGCCCTGGAGCTCATTCTGAAGACCAACAAGCTGGGCTACGTCGTCGAGGGAAACGTCATCCGCATCGCGCCGCTCTCCGAGCTCGCGACGGAAGAAGCGGAACGGCGGCGCCTCGCGGAGGAGCAGGCGCTCGCGGGCAACCTCTTCACCCAGACCCGAGTGCTCTCTTATGCCAAAGCGGCCGAGATCGAGCCGCTGCTCCAGAGGAACCTCTCGGCCCGCGGTGACATCGTCATCGACACTCGCACCAACACGGTGATCTTCACCGACCTCGCCGATCAAATGGCCGCGATCAATCAGCTCATCGACACGCTCGACACGCCGATCCCCGGCGTCGAGATCGAGGCGCGGATCGTCGTGA
>DASPGQ010000063.1 GCA_035620555.1 Vicinamibacteria bacterium | reverse complement strand
ACAGCCAAGGGTCTTCGACGCATTAGCATTTCCGTATGCGAAGGCATTAGAGTCAAACATCCATGGAAAGCGCGAAGGGCGAAGCGAGGAAGCGTGGAACGACCGCATCGACTCTGAGATTGGATCGGTTCGGCCCGGTTTTGTTCGACTCGGAGGGCGTGCTCACGGCCTCCGCCGGGCTACACGCCGCAGCCCGGAAGAGGACGTTCGACCCGTGAAGCCGGGCGGCGGCGCACGGTGAACCGTTTCGGAATGCCTCGAACCCCTGAAGCAGGGCCGACTCCTCAACAAAACGCTATGAACGAGAAAGGAAACGTCCGGGAGATGCGATGGCGATCTGGATTCGTGTTTTTCACGGCCCTGTTCTTGATACAGGGCGCGGCCGTCTCCACCCAGGGACAGGAATACCCGGTTCTCGAGCGCATCGTCGAGACGGGGAAGATCCGCGTGGGAATGTCAGGCGATCAGGCGCCGTTCAACGTGAAGAGTCGTTCGGGCGAGCTCATCGGCTTCGAAGTCGACCTGGTGAGAATGATGGCTCAGTCGATGGGGGTTTTCGTCGAGTACGTGACCAAACCCTTTCCCGACCTGTTGCCGGCGTTGAAAGCAGGCGAAGTCGATATCGTGATGTCGGGTATGGCCATTACCGCCGAGCGCAGCCTGGAGGCGGTGTTCGTCGGGCCCTACCTGATGTCGGGCAAGTCGCTTCTCACCAACGACCCGGCTCTAGCGGAAGTCACTCGTACCGAAGACATCAACCAGGCCGGTCTCAGCATCGCCACACTCAGAAACTCGACGAGCCAGGCGTTTGCCGAAAAGCATCTGCCGATCGCGAAGCTCGTCACCGTAGAAACCTACGACCAGGGAATCCAGATGGTGATCTACGACGAGGTCGATGCCCTCGTCGCCGACATGCCGGCCTGCAATGTTGCCGTCCTTCGTTACCCCGACAGGAACCTCATGACGATCTCGGCGCCGTTCACCGTCGAGCCCATCGGGATCGCGGTTCGGGCGACCGAACTGCCGCTGCAGAGCCTGCTCGAGAACTACATCGAGGCCTACAAAGAGGCGGGAATGGTCGAGCTGCTGCAGGTCCAGTGGCTCGAGAGCGGCGACTGGATTTCGCAGCTTCCTTGAGCGAACCGTCCTATGGCTGAGATGCGTTCTCCCACATGTAGTCGGAGTGCCCGGAACAGATCGAACGGAACTCGGCCATGGCCAAAGCGTTGTTCTCAAAGGCCTCCTGATAGATGGCGTTCTGCATGGAGAGGAGCGTCTTGTGGTCGGCGCCGCTCAGCGTCTCGAGACGCCGGTACATCCCGCCCATGCGGTGGCTGTAGTAGCCCCAGCTCGTCAGGTGCCCCATGTCTGTGTGTTTTTTGTACAGCGGTGCGAGGACCTGGGAAAAGATCTCGTCGGCACGCGCCTCTCGAGACATGTCGCAAGAGTGGTAGGTAGAGATCGACGCATTGCCAACGGCACCGGCGCTGGTTGTCGGCGAGACCGCGATCCCGGTCCAAATGTAGTCGTCGTGACTCGAGCAAGCCTCCTGAAGTTCGTTCATCTCCGCGGCATTCTTGCTCCCCAACTCTTCGACGATCGCCGCCCGCACGTCCATCATCTGATTCATATCCGTGCCCAATACCGCCCAGATGCGGCGCCAGGGGCCTCCCTGGTTGTGCGACAGCCACAACGAGGTGGTCAAATGCCCCAGATCGACATGCTTCTGGGCAACGGGAGCGACGATTTGACGGTAAATCTCGTCGGCGCGCACCTCCTTCGCCTGATTGCAACGGTAATAGATGGCGAAGATGATCTGGTTGGCGTCGTCCTGAGCGAAAGCACCGGCGGGCAGCAGAAGGCTGACGATCGCCATGGCAACGAAAACAAACCCTAGCCTCTTCATGATTCCCTCCCAAAGAAAGTATGAGTCAAAAGACGGCGCAGTATGAGCTCCGGCCCCCAAACCGTCAAGTGCAACGAGACGCCGCGCGCGCCTCGAGGAGATTCCCGGAGACGGTGACAGAAGAGCCCGCGTGAGTTGAGGACCTGTGGGACATACGTTAGGCTTCACACCGGACCTCCCAAGTGAGAGACGTGAGGCGGCCAAAGAATTCCCGTCCGGAACCGCGTGCTCGCTCCGCCTCATCGGAGCCTGGACGATCTTCGGCACGGGTGGACGAGGATACCCCGACCGGGTCGACGGATCGTCGAGCGTTTCTCGAGCGGTTGGCCTCGGGCGCGCTGGGGTTTGCCAGCCTGGGTTGCTTGAGCGCGGCAGGTCTTGGTGCCGCCCAGGGACGGGCGCCCGATCGCCTGCGGGTTTTCGAAGAGCTCGAGGCCGAGCTCTTCGGCGCCTGGTGCGACGAGCTGGCTCCGGGCGCGGCCGATGCACGAGTTGCCAGTTTCGTCGACAAGTACCTGGCCGAGCCCTTCGAAGAATCCCTGCTGCTGCTTCGCGTGCTGCAGAACCCGCCGTTCGTCGACTTCTATCGGAACGGCCTCGCCGGGATCGATTTGGAGAGCCACTCCCGTTACGGGAGGTCCTTTCTCCGGATCTCTTCGAAAGAGCGTTCGGCGATCGTCGAGGCCGCGGCGACGTCTTCGACCGAGGCCTGGACCGATCCCAACCCTTTCTTCTTCTATCTCGTTTCGAGGAGCGACGCCGTCGATGTGGTTTACGGGACCGCCGAAGGATTTCGAAGACTCGGGGTCCCCTACCTCCCTCATATCCGTCCCCGCCCACCCTGGTAACTTCGTCTCGAGACGATGCAGCCATCTGACAACGAGCCGGTCGAGGTGGTGGTTGTCGGCTCGGGCATTGCCGGTAGCACGCTGGCCGCCGAGCTCTCCACGGCCGGATTCCATGTACTGACGCTCGAGGCGGGTCCCAAGCGTGAGCTCCAAGACATGGTGAGCTCACAGATTTGGGCGCGCCGACTCAAGTGGGGTGGCCCTCCCGTGGTCGGCGAGGGCAACTTCCTTCCCGCTTTCAACTTCTCGATGGGATGGGGCACCGGAGGCGCCGGACTGCATTGGTATGCCAATTGGTATCGGTTCCACCCCGACGATTTCAAGGAACGAACGCTCTACGGAAGAGGTCTCGACTGGCCCATCGACTATGACGAGCTCAGGCCGTACTACGACCGGGCCCAGCGCTACTTCGGTATCTGCGGCGATCTCACCCAAGAACCGTGGTCGCCGCCCGCCGATCCGTACCCGATGCCCCCGCTCGCCGAGCTTCCGCAATCGCGAGCCATCAAGATCGGCTTCGATGCGCTCGAGATACCGATTGCTCCCAATTCGCTCGCCATCAATAGCCGCCGCTATGAGGATCGTCGGCCGTGCATTCTGGATGGCTGGTGCGATGCCGGGTGTCCCATTGGCGCCCTCGCCAACCCGCTCGTGCTCCAATGGCCGAAGGCCCTAGGGGCCGGCGCGCGGCTCGAGCACCGGGCCCAGGTCACCAGAGTGGTGACCGACCCCTCGGGCCGGCGGGCCAAAGGGGTCGAGTATCGCGATGCCGATAACCGGCAACGCTTCCAGCCCGCCGAGATCGTGATCCTCGCTTGCCACACGATCTGGAACAGTCGCTTGTTGCTGCTTTCGGCAACCGGCGCCCATCCGGATGGCTTGGCCAATGGAAGCGGCCGGGTCGGGCGACATTTCATGTCTCACCCGACGGTGAGCATCTACGGGCTGTTCGACAAGCCGACCCAACCGCATCTCGGCCTCAGCGGGGGCAATATCTTCTCCCAGCATGGCTACAACGACAAGACGCCGGCCGTGACCGCTTTCGGCAGCCGCGCCTGGCTCGCGGGTCAAGCGGTCAAGCCCAATGACCTTCTCGGGATCGCCATGGCCCGGCCGGAGCTCTATGGACGGGCCCTGGA
>DASPGQ010000062.1 GCA_035620555.1 Vicinamibacteria bacterium | reverse complement strand
GAAGCGCAATGTAGACGCCCATGACAGATCCGGGTAAGCCTGCCAGGATCGCATTCCGAGATCAATCCCGACGCGTCGCCCGCCGTCAGCCCGGGCTGACCGGGCCCATCCCGACGTGGTATAGTTTGAGTAACCATTCCGTCTCCATCCTTGTCGGTGCGCGATTCAAATCCGAGTGTTCGGCTCCTCGCCCTGTTTTTCGTTGGCTCGGGGTTCAGCGCCCTCGCTTATCAGGTCGTTCTGAGCCGCTACGCCCAGCTCATCGTTGGTGCCACCGCCTACGCGATCAGCGCCCTCCTGGTCGCCTTCATGCTCGGCATGTCGCTCGGTGCCGCGTTCGGGGGTCGATGGGCCGATCGGACCGAGCACCCGCTTCGCGTCTACGCCGTGGCCGAGGGAGCCATTGGCCTGTATTGCCTTTGCTTTCCCGTTTTCTTTCCCTACCTGACCGAGCTGTACCTCGCGCTGATGCCCGCCATCGGAGAAGGCTCGTTTGCCGCGCGAAACGCCGTGCGCTTCACTCTGGGGGTGAGCGCCTTCCTCGTTCCTACGTTCTTCATGGGCATTACCACGCCGGCATTCGCCCGCGCGGTGGCCTCCGCTCGAGAGGACTCCGGGACCTGGCTCGCCCGGCTCTACGGATGGAACACGCTGGGGGCATCGCTCGGCGCCCTCACCACGGCGTACCTGCTCGTCCCCAATCTCGGCCTCGTCGGAAGCATGGTTCTCGCCACCGTCATCAATTTCTCCATCGCCGTGGCGGCGTTTCGACGCTCGAAGCCCGTCCCCCGACCCGGTCCTCCGGAGACCGTGAGCGTGAACGAGCGAAACGTGGAGTCGGCGACGCTTCGGCGAACCTCCCGACCCCTTCGGGTTGCCCCGTTCGTCGCCGTTCTCATCGCGCTCGGTCTCATCGACGTCTTCTGGGAACGAATCGACCTGGTGGGATGGACACTCGCCCTCTTCTATCGCCACGGACCCCGGATCGCCATAACACTCGTGGCGGCGCTCGTTGCCGTCCTCGCGGCGCGCCATCGCGGCCATATTTCGATTCGGGTGCTGCTTTTCGCGGCTTTTGCCAGCGGCTTTCTATCCTTCGCTCTCGAGATCGTCTGGACGCATCTACTTGCCATTCTCCTCGGAAATTCGGTGTACGCATTCGGTCTCATGCTTGGCTCGCTCCTGCTGGGGCTCGCCATCGGATCCTTGCTCGCGCGACGACTCGCGTCCCGTGAACGACGGGCCGCCAACTGGATCGGGCTCTCGCTCGCGGTGGCCGGTGTCTCGGTCCTGCTGACTCTCGAGCTTTGGGACGAAATCCCGGCGCTCTTTCTCGCGTTCGCTCGGGCGTCACCGAGCTTCGCCTTGATGGAGGGCGTTCGGTTCGCCGTTGCCCTCGGGTTGATGCTTCTGCCGACGGCCGCGTTCGGCATCACCTTTCCGCTGACACTTCACTGTGCTTCTGCCGGGCGGTCGCACTTTGGAGCGCGCGTGGGACAGGTTTACGCCATCAACACCGTCGGGGCGGTGCTCGGAGCTGTCTCGGGTCCCTATGTCCTTCTTCCGGCACTGGGCAGTCTCTCGTCGCTCGAGCTTCTCGGCTCTCTGCTGCTCGTCACCGGGGGACTCGCAATCTCGGCGATCGCGGATTTTTCGTGGCGGCGTCTGGCCGCGGCCGTCTCGGTCAGCGCGCTCCTCTGGGCGCCGGCGCTTCCGGTGAGCTGGGATTTCAACGCGTTGAACATGGCGGCGGCGGTCTATCTCGGTGATTCCGCGAGCGCGGCGGGCCGAATTCTGTACCTGCGTGAAGACGCGACCGGCGGTCTCACCAGCGTGGTCGAAGAGCGAGGAGTTCGCACGCTCTTGACCAACGGAAAGTTCCAGGGCGACAACGCGGAGGAGATTCCCATCCAGCACCGTGCCGCCAACATCCCCACTTTGTTCACCGCGGGACGCGAGCGCGCCTTCGCCATCGGGCTCGGTACCGGCGTCACTCTCGCGGCGCTCGCCGCCCACGGATTCGAGGAGGTCGTTTGCGCCGAGCTCAGCGGACCCATCGTCGAGGGGGCCCGCCGCTACTTCAGCGACGTGAACGGGAACATTCTCGATCGAGCCAACTTGAGGCTCGTGCCCGAGGACGGGCGGAGCGTTCTGTTCGAGAGCTTCGATCGGTACGACGTGATCACCGTCGAAGTGTCGAGCATCTGGTTCGCGGGCGTCGGTGCGATCTACAGTCGAGAGTTCTACGAGCACGCCAAGGCCCGGCTTCGGAGAAACGGGGTCCTCCTCCAGTGGTTTCCCATCCATCATCTTTCTGCGAGAAACCTGTTCCTCGTCGTGAACACCGTCCAAGCGGTGTTTCCTCACGTGAGCCTGTGGAACCATCGACACCAGGCTTTCGTCGTGGCGAGCAACGAGCCTCTCGAAGTCGATCTGGATTCCATACGAGCCGACCAGGCTCGACTCGAGATGAAGCCTTATCTCCGCGAGCTGCCGTCCGGCTCGCCCCTGGAGCTCCTGAGCGATCTCGTAGTCAAAGCCGAGGATATGGATCGGTTCTTGGACTCGATGTCCGTCCTTCTGAGGACGCGCAGAAGTATCGTTTCTACCGACACCTGGCCCACGCTCGAGTACGAAACGCCGAAGGACATCCTGGAGAACTTCTCCTACTTTCAGAACCGGGAGACGTTCCGGCGATTCCGAAGCACGGAGCCACCGGCATTCCGAGGCGCCCCCAACGAGAGCGAGAGCCGGCTCGCTTCGGCAGCTTTCGTGAAGGGCTGGCGGGACCCGCGTGCGCTCGCGCGGCTGGCCCGGCTGTGGCAGGACGAGCCCGAGCTGTCCGAAGCGGCGAGCCTCTGGCTCTACGACGAGCTCACCGGCGAGGATGCCTTCGGTACGAGCTTCAGAAGCGACCCGGTCGAGGAGCTCAGAGCGGCGCTTCCCGCTCTCGACTCCATGATCGCGGGAGCGCGTACGGGGCATTCCTGCGAGCCGATTCCCCGTTTCCTGTCCCGGCTGAGCCGCGTGCCGTTGCTCATCGAGGGCCATACGGGAGAGAACCTCGACGGAACCGGGCCCGCGGACGCGATCGATAGCATCTTCGACCCTCGGCTCGGCAACGGCTGGCGCGTGCGACCCGACGGCCGGCCGGTTCGACTCGATCTGAGACTCGACCGGCCGACCGCTCTCGAGGCGATCCATCTCGTTGTGAGACCTTTGGACGGCTCGGTGGTGCGAGCTCGGGTGTTGGGGCGAGATCCGAGCGGAGCCTGGCTACCCCTCGCGAGCGGGAGCCAGATGGACGAAGTTCTCTGCGAGGCGCGTCGTAGCCTGCGTTTGAATGCTTTCGTGCCCGACCTCGACGGGATCCGCATCGAGCTCGAGGGGGAGGGCAACTCGTTCCGCGTCGCTCTACACGAGATCTGGGTCGAAGCCCGGCGAGGCGGGGAATCATGAGAGCCCTCGTTTGCGCCGCCTCGGGAGCGAGTCTTTCCGTCACGCTCTGGCTTACGGATCTCGTCGGACTGTCGGATCACGCCTTCGCCGGTGTCTCGGACGAGCAGGCCGCCGCGAGCGTCCTCGCCGTGACCGAGAAAGCGGTTTTCGCGCTCGAGCTGAAGCTCCTCGCGACCCACGTCCTTGTCGGTGCGCTCTGTGGCAGCCTCGTTTACCCCTTGGTGGCGAACGCATCTCGCTCGAGGCAGTCGTTGTGCTCGGGGGCCTTCACTCTCGCAGTGGCCGTTCTGGCTCTGTTTGGCATGATGGGAACCTATCCCCAGCTATTCGCCGACCGGTTCTGGCTTTCCGGCGGGCCGTGGGCCGGCATGCAATGGATCGCAACCCATACGGTCGGACCGAGGATCGTGGATGCCTTGCTTCTTCTCCTGCTCGCGGCCGCGATCCTGAACGCCTCGCGCACTCTCATCATCCGGAAGCGATTCCTCGTGCCGCTCGCGGCGGGATCCCTCTTCGCCTTTGTGGGTGGACCTTTGCATCGTTCGAACGGCGACCGGACGAACGTTCTCATCCTGGCGACGGATTCCCTCCGGTCCGACCGGATCGAGGACCTGAGCGTCATGCCCTTCACCGCCACTCTCCTCGACCAGGGCACTCTTTTCCGACACGCGGTTACACCGATCGCGAGGACTTATCCGGCCTGGGTGTCGGCGCTCACGGGAACCGAGCCCCGTGCCAACGGGGTTCGACACATGTTTCCTACGCTCGAGAATCGCCGAGATGTCGGTCCAACGCTCTTCACCGAGCTTCGCGATCGCGGTTACTTCACCTTTGCCGCTTCCGACTTCGCCGGAGACATCTTCCCCGGTTTCCAGGGTGGCTTCGAGCTGACGGATACGCCGCACCTGACCGTGGATACGCTCGCGCAATCGACGGTTCTCACTGAGCACACCTGGTCTCTACCGCTCCTCCGTTTGCGAGTCGGGCGACGATGGTTTCCGTACTGGCGGAACGTTCCGTCGCTGGCCGACCCCGACTGGGTCGCGGAGGACGTGCTCGACCATATCGCCGGAGCCGGCGGTCGGGCTTTCGCGGGTCTGGTCTTCTTCTCGACGGCCCACTTCCCCTATGTCGCGCCCTTTCCCGATTATCGCCGCCACAGCGAGAACTACCGAGGTCGCTACCTCTATCACGTGCCCCCTTATCAACCCGAGAAAGAGCCCGACGACGACGATATCCGCCAGATCCGCGCTCGTTACGATGCCGCCCTCACGGCGGTCGACGGAGCCATGGAGCGGCTGCTGGATCGAGTCGGTCCCGAGACGCTCGTCATCATCACCGGCGATCACGGCGAGGATCTCTACGAGGAGCCGGGAATCGCCGGCCACGGAGACACGATTCGCAGCCTTCGTTCCCAGTCGGTTCCCATCTTCTTGATGGGTCCGAACGTTCCGAGAAAGACTCGGACGAGCCGGCAGGTGCGTCTCTACGATCTTCCCGCGACGGTGCTCGCTTTGATCGACCCGGCCCGCGGCACGGGCTTCGGTCACGGAGTCTCCCTCTTCGAAAACGACGTTCCCCGACCCGTCTGCGTCGAGACGGGTATCTGGTTCTGGCCTGGCCGACCCCTGGGTCTCCAGGGAAAGCGCCTCGACTACCCCGGAATCTCGGAGCTTCTCGAGCTGGAACCCCAAACCCGGGAGCTGGTGTTGCGCGACGAAATCGAGGGCCTGGTCGAATCGGCCAAGGAGAGGGGGCTGGTGCTCGGTGACCGGCTTCACCGAGAGCAGCTCACGCCGAAGGGAATCGAGAAAGAGACGTTGAACCTGCCCGGGGTCGATCCCACGGATCGCGAAACGGACCTGGTGCAGGCGTTCGAACAACGATGTGTCGAAGGCGACGACAACCTTCATCGGCGCTACGGGGCCATCGTCTTCGAAAGAAACGCGCGATGAGTCCCATTCTCCTGCTCGCCGTCGCGGCCTCGTGCAGTCAACTGATCGACCTGCCCGAGCCCGAAGTATCCTTTGAGGCCAGGGCCTTAGCCCCACTGCGTACAACCCATCATCTGCTCCAGCGGTTCTCCGAAGGAGAAGGCAAGCTGGTAGCGGCGAAGGCCGCGAGTCCGCTCGAGCTCGAGGAGGGGCTGTCGCTTCACTCCCTTCCGTGGTACGTCGATCCCGATCGGCTGGAGCACGTGAAGCTCCTGGCCTGGGGAGAGGGGACGCGACGAAACGACGAGAATTTTGCCGCGATCGTGCTTCGCTCGGGAGAGTCGTGGTGTACGGCACTCGACGGACCGACACCCGAGGGGGCCCGCCTTCGCTTCGAGGCGTTCTCCATCGAGCGAGATCGCCCCGGCGTAGTGAGGGTGGGCGCTCACTCGCAAACGGCATCTTATCCGGAGAGCCTCAGCGCCGATCGTCAATCGGAGCTCGAGCTCGAAGGAGATCGGGTTTGTTTCGAGGCGAGCGGAGGGGCCGTCGCCATCGGTGAGCCGCGCATTCTCGTGCCGGAGGGCGGTGACGACCGGCGCCCGCGGTGGCTGATCCTGACGATTGTCGACGCGCTGCGCGGGAGCGTCCTTCGCGACGACGAGGGGAAACTGCCGGCGATGCGCCGCCTGAGCGACGAAGGGGTCCACTACGTGAATGCCACCTCGCCCGGTTGCCATACTCGAGCTTCGGTACTGCCGATTCTCACCGGCAGGGATCTGATGCGGGTCGACCCCTTGAAGCGACGGCAATCGATGCCGGTCGAATCACCGCTCGAGACGACCTACGCGCGTTCGAATCTGTTCGTGACCCATCTCGCGGAGTCTGCCGGCTATCATTCCGTTTTCCTCGGCAACAACGCGTATCTTCGCCTCTTGCCCGCTTTCTCTCGTTACTCGAGCTGGGGAGATACGGGAAGCGGCACGATCGACACCATGGAGAAGCTTCCTCATCTTTTCCGCCGCTACGCCGACGAGCGAGTTCTGCTGGTCTTCTACGTGTCGACTCCCCACGCACAGTCCCAAACCCCGCGCCGGCTCTACGACGCCCTGGCGTGCGGCGGACGGGAAGGCCTGGCCGAGTGTCGGTGCGCCTACGATGCCCGCGTACGTCACGCGGACGAGGCCCTGGCGGCGCTCGAGCGGGGAATCAGGGAGCACGGACTCGAAGACCAGACGGTTCAAATCCTCACCGCCGATCACGGCGAGCTCTTCGGTGAGGGCATGAAGATCGAAGGCGAGGTTTTGACGTTCGCCGAGGGAATTCGGGGGGGGGCCTTTCGGCCCTTTGACCGCAACCACGGGAATGCTTGCCACTCCCTCGAGACCGACGTTCCGATCGTGGTGCACTCCAAAGATGTCCATGCCGACCGCCGCCGTGAACCCGTGTCCGGTCTCGACATCGTCCCGACCCTGATGAAACTGATGAAGGTCCCGATCGTGTCCAAGCTCGATGGCTCCGTGCTTCCTGCGTTCGCAACGGGAACACCGCCTCCGGAGCGTCCTCTGGTCTCGTACGGGTTCTGCTCGGACTCTCGCAAAGAGGCCGATCGTCAGCTCATCTGGTGGGTCGAGGGATGTCGCCTGCGTGAGGTGGATGGCAGGGCCCCGGTCTCCCGGCAGGCCGAGCTCTGGGTGAACGGCGAGTTGTCGACTGGCGCGGCCGGGGAGCTCGAGGCGATGATGAGACGGCACGAGTCGTGGCTCGTGGAGCGGCTACCGGCGGAGAGCTTCGTCTTCGGGCTCGCCAATCTTCCCGAAGCCGAAGTCGAGGTGAGCGTCGAAGCGGCCCGGATCGTCGACTATGGACCGGCGGCCACGGTCAGCGGCCTCGAGAAGATCGAAAGTGCGGAGCTGTCGGGCGACGGATCTCGCTTGACGGTGCGGTTTCGCGGCTACCGGGGTCTCTTCCAGGTCTCGACCAACCCGCCGCGCGCGCCGGTCCGCATTCACGTGAGAGGTCGAGAGGGCGTCGTTGCCTTTGCTGGGCCTCATCAGCTTCCTCTCCAAATCGCTGAGAGCGCCATCGACCCGGCCCGTGACTCCTGGCTCCTCGCGTCGGAAACGATCCCGGTGCTGCGCCCGACGACCGTACCGGCGCTTCGCTTCTGGTGGCAGACTCATCGGAGCGCAAACGCCGCCGAGACGGCGACGGCCTTGTCGGACTTCGACCGCGTGCTCCGCGAATGGGGCTACGTCCGGTAGCCTGAGGTTCTCGACCTGCGGAGGCGGAGTAGAACGGAAGGGACTCAACCTCGCGTTCGAAGAATCCTGGACGATTTCTTGCGGCTTGTGACACCCGGCCGACGTGCCCTGGTTTGTCACCACCGTCCGGATTTAGAATGCCTAATCGGTCGGACGGCGAGCTATTACGAAACGGGACTCAGGACCGAGATAACTCATGAAAATCAACATCCTCGGCGGCGGGCCCGCCGGACTCTTCTTGTCCATCCTGATGAAGGAAGCCAGTCCCAGCGATGAAATCACCGTCATGGAGCGCGATGGTCCCAACGATACGTTCGGCTGGGGAATCGTCTTCTCCGCCGAGACCTTCGATTTCCTCGAGGACGTCCAACCCGCCGTTCTTTCCGACATCAAGTCCGCCAGCGAGACCTGGGACAACGTGGTCGTGGGCTTCGGGGACGAGACGATTCTCGTTTCTGGGAACCGGTTCTCGGGAATCGCGCGCCTGACGTTCTTGAACATACTTCACCATCACTGCCGCCGGCTGGGAGTGGAGCTGAAATTTCACACGAACGTCACGACTCCCGAGCGGATCGCGGAGCTTGCCGACTGTGACCTTCTCGTCGGCGCCGACGGTGCCAATAGCCTCGTCCGTCAGACCTACTCAGAGTTCTTCTGCCCCTCGGTGGACTTGCGCCAGAACCGGTACATCTGGCTGGGAACGAACAAGGTCTTCGATGGACTGAACATGCTCTTCCGGGAGAACGAGGCGGGCTTGTTCATCGCCCATGCGTACCGATTCAGCAAGACGACGAGCACCTTCATCGTGGAGTGTTCTCCCGAGACCTGGTCGAGGGCGGGATTCTCCACCATGTCGGACGACGAGACCTGTGCCTACCTGGCGGCCGTTTGGCGGAAAGAGCTCGATGGGCAGCCGCTCCTTTCCAACAATTTCGTCCGGTGGCTCAATTTTCCGCTGATCCAGAACAAGCGGTGGAGCCACAAGAACATCGTCCTCCTCGGCGACGCCCTCCACACCGCGCATTTTTCCATCGGTTCCGGAACCAAGCTGGCCCTCGAGGACGCCGTCGCTTTCGCCCCCTTATTTCGAGAGCATCGGCGAGTCGAAGACGCCCTTTCTCACTTCCAGCGGGTTCGACAACCCGTGGTCGAGAAGTTCCAGGCGGCAGCGTACAACAGCTTGACCTGGCTCGAGAACGTGGAAGCTGAAATGGCGCTGCCGGCGGTCCCGTTCGCTTACCGGCTCATGACTCGAAGTCAGCGGGTGAGCTACCGACGAATCCAGCAGGGCGATCCCGGGTTCGTTCGAAGCTACGACCGCTGGCGGGACGAGCAGCCCCCCGTGGGCGCGATCCCGGCCGGGTTCATGGATCTGTTTCAAAAAAAGTCCATCGGGCATCTGGCGAGCCTGATGGCCGACGGCAAGCCGCACGTGACATCCGTCTGGGTCGACTACGATGGCGAGTATCTCCTGATCAACTCCGTCAAGGGACGGCAGAAAGACCTCAACATGGAGAAGCGCCGTCACGTGGCAGTCGAGATCAACGACCCTGATAACGTCAACCGGTTTCTCGCAGTCCGCGGGGAGGTTGTGGACGTCATCGAGCGAGGGGCCGGCGAGCACCTCGACAAGCTAGCGCTCCGCTATCTCAACCGCGACACCTACCCTCAGAGCATGCGCTATCCGGGTGAAGTCCGCCGCATCTACAAGATCCGGTTAGACCACGTGTTCGTCTGGGATCCCTTCGGCAGTTAGAGCTCACCGCCTGGCCGAGTCGGGTGAGTGGGCGCTTCGTCCCACCACCACAGAGGGTCGAGCTTCTTCGGTGTCGGCCAGATTCGGTCGAGGGTTGCGCCTTCGAAGAGCTCTCCGTTCTTCATGACCAGGCGAACGCTGTTCGAGTTGCGGATGTCTTCGAGTGGACTCTTGTCGAGCACAACGAGATCGGCGAGCTTGCCCGGCTCGATGCTTCCGATGTCGTCGGCGAGCCCGATGATCTCGGCGCCGTGCAGCGTCGCCGCCCTGAGAGTTTCGAGAGGGGAGAGCCCTCCGCTCGAGAGCGACCAGAGCTCCCAGTGATACCCGAGACCCTGGAGTTGCCCGTGGCTTCCCACTCCAACCCGACCCCCGGCGCGGATGATCTTCGCCGCCGACTCCGCAATTCTCGGGAAGATGTGTTCTTCCTTTCGAAACCAGGGCCGCCTCTGGGTGTGGTCGTCGATCAGGTTGTGGGGAAGAAATCGATGGAGCTTCTCGTCACCGTGCACGTCGAGAGACGTGTAGTAGTAGTTCTCCGCCCAGGGACCCCCGTATGCCACGAGGAGCGTGGGCGTATAGCCGATTCCGGCCTGGGCAAAGAGCTCGACGACGTCCTTGTACAGAGGCACGATGGGAAGGCTGTGCTCGTTGCCGCTGAACCCGTCGAGCGCGTGGGTGATGTCGAGCTTGAGATCGAGGGCCCCTTCGGTAGTAGGCATCATCTCCAGCTCTTTCGCCGCCTGGACAACGAGCTGGCGCTGGCGCCGGTTCCCCACGATGTAGGACTTGAGGTTCCGCGTTCGGTAGTAATCTCGGTAGCGGCTGAGAACGCTCCGAGCTTGCTCGAGCTTCTCGAAACGGTTGTCGGAGAAGATTCCGGGCCCGGTCGAGTAGGCCCTCGGTCCGAGAATAACGCCAGCGTCCACGAGATCTTGATAGGCGAACATGTCGTTGGTCCCTGTCTGGACGTCGAGGCCGGCCGTGACCCCGTAGGCAAGGTTGGCGAGAAAACTCCAGTTCTGAACGTCGAGAACGCCCCGACGAATCTCGAACCAGTGCGCATGGGTGTCGACGAAGCCGGGAACGATGGTCGCTCCGCTGACGTCGACGACCTGCGCCCCTTCAGGCGGATCGCGGCGAGGACCAACGGAGACGATGCGGTTTTCCGAGACGACGATGTCGGCGTTCTCGAGCACCTCATCCTCCCGCATGGTGATCACGCGGGCGCCGCGAAGGACCACGGTCCCGCTGGGCGCCGATCGTTCCCGCTCGATGACGACGTCTATCCTCTCGACACGAGCCTCCGCCTCGGCGGGGACGAAGGGAGCCTCCTCCTCGGCGGGCGTGAAGCTCACGCTCTCGAGAGGCCGGGTGAAAAAGCTGGAGCCGATGGCCCAGGTGATCGTCTTCCCATCATCGGCCCACGCGAAGTAGTCGGCGCCCACGTCGGTCAGCTTTCTCTCGGGAACGTTAGGCTTCGTGATATCGACCGCCAGGGCCTCGCCACCTACCTGAGTGACGGCGACGAGATGTAGCTGGTTGCCGACATCCACCAGCGCCCATCGTCCGTCGGGGCTCATGCGGGCGTCGTCGGCTCCGACGGGCTCCTCGGCGAAGTAGATACCGGGACCGGTAACTTTGAGGTGCTCACGACGATCGGTCCCGTCGAAACGAATCGAAATCAGCCCGTGCTCACCGGAGGTGAAGGGGTTCGTGGAAAGGTAGAGAAAGACGCGGTCGGGATCGTGGGTGAAATGCGGCTTTCCCAGTCCGCGGGCGGGAAGTATGAGACTCGTCTCGCCGCCGGTCGAGGGCAGCCACACCAGATCCATCCCCGGTGGTGTATCGAAGTCCACCGGGCGCGAAAAGCGGTCGTAGGCGCTCGCCCGAAGGGCGACGATTCGGTCTCCCCCCGGTGAGAAGACGGGATCGGAGTAGAACGCCGGCGACGTCGTGAGCCTCTGGGGAGGGCCTCCGTCGGCGCTAACTCTCCATATGTGCCCTTCTCCGCCGGACCAGGTCACATAGGCGATCGTCGAGCCGTCTGGGGCCCACGCGGGTTGAAAAGCGAGTGCGCTCTCTTCCGAGATGGCTCGCGGCGTTCCCGAGGGAAGCTCCATGACGTAAACGCGCGTGAGAGAGGAAAATGCGAGCCGCGATCCATCAGGGGAAAGTGACGGGTCCTGAATCAGCCGGGCCCGCAGGGGGCCCTCTTCGACGCGACGAGGGAAATGGAGCCGCGGCCCGAGGTCCTGGGCGACTTTGGCGGTGAAGGGAACGGGCGTCGAACGCCCCGTTCGAATGTCCACGCGATGGATGCGACCCCCGTAGCTGAGGACGAGAGCGGCGCCGTCGGGAGTAAACGCGTAGCCGGGGAGGAGATCCCGGGTGAAGGCCGACTCCTGGTCGTCGCGCTGAACCGGATAGATGAGCCAGCGGTCTTCACCGCCTTCGAGATCGCGAATCCTGAGCCCGGTCTCGCCGTCGAAGCGCGTTCCATAGACGAGCTTCTTGCCGTCGGGAGAGAGCACGGGCCTCACGCCGCTTCCCTGGGCCTGCGTCAGGATATCCTCGACCCCCGTGGACAGATCGCGCCGCGCGATTTGCCAGAGGGGGAACGTGGCGTTGTACTGAAAGCCTCCCTGCCTTCGGCCGTAATACAGGTAGCGACCGTCGGGAGAGGCGACCGCGCCCAGCGCGTTGTGCCTCTGGTTTCTCGGCGTCTTCGGCTCGGGTTTCGCCTTCGTGATCTGAACCCCCGCACCTCCCGCCAGGTGATACATCCAGAGCTCGTACGTCGCCTGTCCCCAGTTGGTGCGAGAAGCAATGACGTAGTTTCCGTCCGCCGACCAGCTCGGCGAGGCGAACTCGGCGTCCTCGTCTTGGGAGAGCTTCTTGGGCTCGGTCCCGTCCGATCTCATGATCCAGACGTTTTCCGCTCCGTCGCGATCCGAGAGAAAGGCAATTTTTTCACCGTCGGGAGAAAAGCGAGGCTGGCTGTCGAACGCGAGACCGCTCGTGAGTGGGCGTGCTTCACCGCCCGAGATGGGGACGAGATAGAGATCGCCCAGTATCTCGAGGACCAGCCGCTCTCCGTCGGGAGAGACGTCGAGGGAGAGCCACGTCGCCTCGTCGGTCACGAACTCGATATGGCGCGTGGGCTCGAGGGGGAGCTTCTTATCGCCTTCGTTTTTCTTGGTTTGAGCGAGGCCAGGAACCGAAAGAGTGAAGATCATGGCGGCAAGCGGGGACTTCATTCCGGTAGAAACCTCCAGCATTCGAGTGTCCCCTACGATATCCTGCCGGGCTTCCAACCACCAGGCTCACAGCTCGTCGGAGATCGAAGAAAGGGAGCCGAGGCGGCTCGATGCGAAGGAGTCCGATAACGAGTCGGTCCAGCGTGGCAGCCGTCGGTCGAACGTTACGACCATGCCACCGTCATGGCGGAGGGAAGTTCAACGTGCAGTTCGGATCCAGCTGAATCGAGATGCTCGCTCCCGATCCGACGGAAAAACCGTTCCGAAGAACGACGATGTTGCCCGCCCGAAGCAAAACCGACGCCGGCGCCAGGAGCGTGAAACTTGGGCCCGCGGTGATGGAATTGCAAGCCACGTAGTAGCGGTTGTCGTTCACCGTTCCGTTCGTTAGAACGAGATCAGGAAGAAGGTAGTCCACGCGAAGCAGGGGTGCTCCGTCAGGGTCGCCATCATAGGACGTAGCCACACGGGTTCCCGAACCGGTAACGATCAGCGCGAGGGCGTTTCCGTTCGACCAGCCGGAACGATTGACGATCTCCTGAACGATTGGGGAGATGTCCGGAGTGCGCTGCGCGACGGTGGTGCTTCCAATCGTCGTCCAGGTAGGTGGAGACCAGCCGACCTCCGCGCTGGTGCGGGGTCTCGTCGAAACGTTGCCGGTGGACGATGAAAAGGTCGGAGTATTGGAGGCGTTCACGCCTTCGATGAGGAGCGACGACGGTTCGGAGCCCGTCTCATCCGTCCGAAACTGGACGAATGCTCCCGCGATCTTGGCGCCGGGAGGAACGGCCAACCCCTGGAACCGGATTCCAACAGCGTCATCACCCTCTGCGCCCATATCGAGGTCGCTGCTGCCGAGCGTTACGTTCCCGCCAGGATTCTCCTCGGCGTCGTCCGAGCTCTGATCCACAGCCACTTGCGCCGCCAGGGTGATGCCCGTCCCGGTCACGGTAATTACCACGTCGTCGCTTGCCGTTAACTCGCCGTCGTCCGCCGTGAGCCGGAGGACGTAGGTTCCTGCAAGAAGGAACCGCACGCTCGTATCCGCGGCGGAGGGGTCGACGAACTGCACCACCCCGGGACCACTCTGCTGACTCCAGGACGTCGTCAGCGCGGGGGGGCCGGGTAGGCCATCATCGGCGACGATCGCGTCGAGGATCGCGTTGAACGGCAACGTGACCTGCTGGTTTGGACCGGCCCAGACGATGGGTGCTTCGTTGCGCGAGAACGGCGGAAAGGATAGCTCGTACACCTTCCCGTCGTTCTCCTGTGGATTCGTATCATTGTCGACTCCCCGATCGGCGATGTACAGGCTCGTCGCCAGCGAGTCCACACTGCCGGGCCCGAGGGCCAACCCGGCGGGCTTGCGCGCGTTCGCGGCCGAGATGTCGATGATCCTTAGCAGAGTCCCACCGGTGGTCACGTGCGCCACGGCGGTTGGCGGTCTGCCCACGACGTAGAGCGCGTCGTTGAGGAGATCGTACTCGATCCCCTCGGGATCGGTTACGCCGAAGATGGCCGTATCGAAGCTGGTTACCTGGTCGTCACCGGTGGGAGGAACTCCGTCGAAGATCCCGTTGGCGCCCGGAGCCACGCGGTACACCTCGCTGTTCACTCCATCCGCGATGAAGAGCGCGCCGGTAACCGAGTCGTAGGCGACGCCCTCGGGATCGGAACTCCCAAAAGGAGGAGTTCGAAAAGAAGTGACGCTATCATCTGCCGTTCCATAGAGCGTGTCTGTACCCGGGTTCAGCTCGTAAACTCTCGGCGACGTATCGTCGCTGAAATAGAGGTGGAGGTTATTGGGATTGAAGGCGAGCCCCGCCGGCTCGTCCGAGTAGGGAAGGGTAGTGAAAGTGTTGACGAGGTTTCCCTGGAGCGTAAAATCGAACGCGTTCGCGCCCTGGTAGATCGGCATCTCATCGACTTCCCCGTCGCTCATCAGGAGTCTTCCCGTCGAGCCGAGGTAGGCGATGCCGGAGGGGTCCGGGCTTGGCGGTGAGAAACCCGAGGTGTTGATCGTCCGCACCAGCGTGCCGAGGTCGTTCACGGGAGGAGGAGGTGGGAGCTCGACGAAAGACAGCTCGAGAACTGTATTTCCTCCTTTTCTCGTCAGGGCTCCGGAAAGGTACAGCGACATCTGCGATGGGTCGTCGGTCGAGTCGCCGCTCGGGGCAAATGCCAGACTTCGAGTCTCGATCACGCCGAGCGAAGAGAGGTCCCGATAAGCGAGAACCGCCCCGGTCGGTCCGATCTCGTACAGCCGCCGTTCGGCAGCATTGAATGAATGAAGATGCCCGTTCGCGGGGTCGAAGGCCAGCCCCTGCAGATCGCCGACACGGCCTCCCAGCCAGATTTCCGACACGAAGGCCGCCTCGAGGCTCCCATCCTCCGGAACGTCGAGATGTACGATACGGGGCCGGGTGCCGTCGAGTACATAGACATCCCCACTCTCCGGATCGACCGTGAGCCCTCTTGGGGTCTCCACGTTCAGAGCGCTGGCGTCGAAGCGTTGGATGGCGCCGGTGTCGAGCGAGCCGTCCGGGCGCATCGCCACACCGAGCCACTGCCGCCTGGTTCCGTTAAGAGCCAAGAGGCGATCTCCCCTGCGGTCGATCGCCGTGTTGAGAGGATCCAGGCCCTCGACGTCGATGTGTACCCGCTCCGGACCCGACGCGGCAGGCACGTCGAGCTCTCGCACGAGTCTCACGTAGCCGGAACGGCTCTGTGCTTCCACGGCACCGCGCGGTTGATGAACCAGGGCGCCAAAGATCAGAAGGGTCCCGCCGTAAAGGCGATATCGTCGCTGATTCATACGATTCCCCGTGACCTACCGATTTCGAGTGGGGAAAGCAGACCGCACCCGGCTAGACACACACCCTCCGTTGCCGGTTAGCTTTTCCATCCCAAGACGCCCCAAACCACGACGTCTTGCCTATCGGCGAGTATCGGTCACGGGGGGACCTGACACCGACAGCGCAAACAAACCCGAGTCTAAGGATCTCCCATTCGGAATGTACACGCTTTCTGCAAGACATGTCAACGCTTTCGAGGGTGTCGAGCGCGCAGCCGATTGCCTCGCGGGCAACAGGGAAGTACTCTCTCGAGGAAGTTCCGACCTGATCGCGGCGCCGAATCCCTCGCGACCGATGTTGGGATCACCCCGCTTCTGAGGAGCCAAGTCATGAATCTGATGAATAACTCTAACGACATCTCCCGCCGTGATTTTCTCCTTGGAAGCGCGGCTTTGGCGGCGGCGAGCGCCTGCCGGCGCCGTGACCTGAATCTCACCGAGCTCTCCGCGACCGAAGCCGTGAAGGCGATGCGGGAGGGAGAGCTTCGCGCCGAGGATTACGCTTCCGCCCTTCTCCAGCGGTGCGAGGCGGGTCAGCATCTCAACGCCTTCATCACGCTCGAGCCGGGGCACGTCCTCGAAGCGGCACGTGCGGCCGACCGCAAGCGTGATTCGGGAGCCGTGCTCGGACCGCTCCATGGCCTTCCGATTCCCATCAAGGACAGCGTGAACACGAAGGACTTTCCCACCACCGCGGGAACGTCAGCGCTCAGGAACTTTCGACCCAGAGAAGACGCCCCTATCGTTCGAACGCTCGTCGAGGCCGGTGCCATCGTGCTCGGAAAGACCAGCATTCACGAGCTCTCGTTCGGCTGGACGAGCAACAATCTCGCGTTCGGGGCAGTGCGCAATCCCTACGATACGACTCGAATCCCCGGAGGGAGCACCGGGGGAACCGCGGCGGCGGTCGCGGCACGCATGGCGCCTCTGGGCGTGGCGGAGGATACCGAAGGGTCGATTCGCGTGCCTGCCGCGCTGTGCGGGATCTGCGGCTTCCGCCCGACGACCGGCCGGTACCCGTCCCAAGGGGTCGTTCCCATCACCCCGCTCTTTGATCAGGTCGGGCCTCACGCCCGAACGGTGCGGGACTGCATCTTGTTCGACACGGTCGTCACCGGGGAGACCGCTCATCTGGAGGTGGCTAACTTGGCCGGAGCCCGCCTGGCGCTCG
>DASPGQ010000061.1 GCA_035620555.1 Vicinamibacteria bacterium | reverse complement strand
AAGCCAGCACTTCCACATCGGAAGCTCGCTTTCGAGTATGTCCCGGAGAGCGACGATGCGAAGTTACGGGCTGCTCGAGCGTCGCTCGCAAACTGCCGAGCGAGCCCTCCGTCACGAATCGCGTTCACGGCACGACGTGGGGATCGGATTCACCCGGGTCGGCCGGCTTCGTGTGGAACGGAACCTCGAGCTCGTAAGGCTCGCCCCGATACATGAACCTCACGACGGCGGTGGCCTTCGGGTCGTTCTCGACAGGGGCACCTCTTCCGAGCCAGCTCTCGCCGAACTCGTCGATCGCGAGCTCAACCCGTTCTTCGAGCTCACCACCTGTACGTTTGATGACGATGGAAACGTCCTCCGCGACCGCTGCCGGAAGCTCTGTGCGAACGGCATCGGTGAAATAGACCCGGTGCTCGCCGCTCGGATCGAGCACGACCTCGAAATGGAGGTCGTCGCTCTGCATCCACACGACGCCCCCGTGGTGTGGGTTGTGGTCTCCGTGGCGCGGCCTCTCATCGAGGGTCGGTTCGGCTTCGAGCGGCTCGGCAGGGCGGCCGGGCTCGTCGGAGCAAGCCCCGAGGAGCAAGAACACCAAAGCCACGAGCGAACGATCGATCACAGCTCCTCCGGAAACACGGGGGTCGTCCACAGACGCTCGAGCGCGCGCCCGGGCGAGGGTTCCTTTTCGAGTCGCCGGCGAACGAGCGATTCACCGTAGGTATAGGCGGCGATCTGGCTTCGATAACGCCAGGCAAACTCGAGCGACGCCCGAGGCTCGACGACTCCCTGTTTTTCGAGCCGGAGGATCGCCGAATACAGGTCGAGCTCCCCATCGAGGTTCTGTCGGGCTACGTCGACGATGGCAGGCTGGAGAAGCTTCCGCCGACGGCGCAACCTGTCGCAGACGGGCGCGGCGCTCGGCTCCAGGCCCGCAAGAGGGAAAAGGACGTCCCGCTCGAAAGCCATGCGCTCGTCGCCGGGGAAGAGCAGCTCTAGCGCATAGTTGGCCGAGCCCTCGGCGAGGAAAGACATCGGCCCGAAGAGCGGTCGAACCGAGTATTCGATGAAGCCCCGCTTTTCCACCAGGTGGCGCTCGACCAGAACCTGTTGAACGTGGTGGCCGGGATAGGCCTCGTGACAGATCTCGTCGATCGCCCGGTCGACGAACAGAGGAAAATCGAGATTGAACTGCACGACGCTCTGGTAACGGCCTTCGTAGAGATGGTACGCGGCCCAGGGCTCGCCGTGCACGAGCTCGAGCCGAACGTTCTCGGTGTCGGGAAGGTCGATGAGTCGTTTCGTGCGGGTGCGACATTCGGCTAGAGCAGCCGCCAGGACGGCGTCGATAGCGCTCGCGGAAACGACTGGTCGCTCGAACGTGCCGTCTAGCTCGACGGGGATGTCGGTTTCGAGCTCCGGAGGGACGACCCCGTTGACCGCCATCGATTCGTCGTCGAAACTGACGATGCGTCCCTCGACGACATCGATGCGCCCGACGAGCGAGTCCACCAGTCGCCGCAGATTTCGCCCGCGTTCGCCAGGCGTTTCGCCGAGCGCCGAGCTCAGCCCGATGGCTTGCTCTCGGATCGCTTCGCGCGTCATTTTCGGAGCGGGGAGATCCGGGCCGAAGTAAGCATCCACGTAGCCAGCATCGTGCTCGTTCCAGGCGAGGGACAGCTCCACGTAGCGTCGAGCGTGAGCGTCGACTCCCTCCGAGCAAGCGATGAACGCGCTCACCGCGAGCACGGCACCGAGCTTCGTCATCAGGCAATGAGGCTAGCACGAAAGTTTGACAAGCCGCGAGAGTCGGCCATAGCATGCAGCGCACTTCAGCTCTCGTTAGGAGGCCGACGATGCGTTCGCTCGACGTTTCCCTTTCTTTTCTTCTCGCAGGGCTCGTGTTTGCCTGCGCTTCACCCCCCGATTCCGGACCGGCCGAAACCGCGACCGGTGCAGAGAGCACCCGACCCTCCCTTGGCATTCGTCCGGCCGGCGACGAGGAGGTCCAGCCCGATCCGTCTCGCGTTCCCGAGGATCTGAAACGGGTCTTCCAGCACATCGACGAGAACATCGACCAGCACGTCGTCAATCTCCAGCGGTGGATCCAGCAGCCGAGCGTCTCGAACTCGGGCGAGGGGATTCCCGAATCGGCGCAGATGGTCAAGGGCTTCTTCGAGCAGCTGGGCTGTCAGGAGTCCCGGGTGTACGACATCCCGATGACCGAGTGGGGACAGCCGGGGAATCCCGTGGTCTACGCCCGCTGCGACTACGGAGCGCCGCGCACGCTCCTCATCTACTGGATGTACGACACGATGCCCATTACCCAACCGGACGCTTGGATGTCGCCTCCTTTCGAGGCCCGACTCATGGAATACGGCCCGTTCAAGAAAGTCCTCATCGGTCGGGGCGCCACCAACTCCAAGGGCCCCCAGATGGTTCAGTGGAACGCGTTCATGTCGGTCAAGGAAGTTACCGGGACGCTTCCCGTCAATCTCATCTTCGTGGCCGAGGGCGACGAGGAACGAATGTCCATCGGCCTCCGGCAGTTCGTTCGGGATCACCCCGAACTATTCGAAGACGCGGAGGCGATGTATCGCTTCGGGAGCCAGGCACGAAGCGGCGGCGGCGAGCTGTCAGGGGGCTCGGAGGGGTGCGTCTACATCGAGCTCACCACGAGCGGTGAAAAGTGGGGAAGGGGGCCCGTCGCCTCGAACATCCACGGGGCTTTCAAACGCTCGGTTGACAGTCCCGCCTGGCGGCACATCAAGATGATCGGGACGATCGTCGCCGACGACGGAAACCGCGTTCTCGTGCCCGGCTTCTACGACGGCATCGAGCCGTTGAGTCAATCGGAAGAGGACATGCTTCGCGAGCGTGCGGAGAAGGTCGACATGAAGGTCGCGGCGGAGAACATCGGTGTCGCCCGCTTCATCGCCGACGATCCCTTCGAGTATCTGAAGATGGCCCGCTATGGCATCTCTTTCAACCTCGACGGCATCTGGGGAGGAAACATGTATCCCGCAGGGGCGGGCGCGATTCTTCCTAACAAGATCACCTCGAAGCACAATATGCGCTACGTGCCGAACCAGGACGGGCTGGATTTGGTCCGCAAGGTTCGAGCGCACCTGGACGCCCAGGGCTACGAGGACGTGGAGCTGACCGTCATCGGCGACGTTCCCTGGTCCAAGATGTGGTACGACACCGACGTCGCCCTCGCGCTGATGACGACCTACGACATCTTCGAGATCTCCTACGGCGCCAGGGCTTCGGAGCCTTCGATCCTCGGTCCGTACTGGCCCGCCTATCTCTTCGTGAACGACGAGACGACTGGCATCAGCATGCCGATCGTCGGTGGAGCCGCGGGCCACGGGGGCGGCGCGCACGCGGCGAACGAGTTCTGGGTCATCGAAGGTGCGGGCAAAGTCTACGGTATGGCGGGCGCGGAGAAGTCGGTCGCGACCTTCCTCTATGCCTTTGCTGGAAAACTCTCGGAGGAGCCGAAGGGGGGAACGACCGGAAGCGGCGACGAATAACCCCTTGACTCTTATATCCGTTCGCGATCTCGAGAAGACCTACTCGATGGGCGAGGTGGGGGTCGCTGCCCTCCGGGGTATCACGCTCGACATCGACCCCGGTGAGTTCGTCACCGTCGTCGGTCCTTCGGGTTCGGGGAAGTCCACCTTCATGCACATCCTCGGTTGCCTCGACCGGCCGACAAGTGGCAGCTATTTGCTCGAGGGGCGCGACGTCTCCGAGCTCTCTTCGGACGAGCTCGCGTGGGTGCGAAACCAGAAGATCGGCTTCGTGTTCCAGAGCTTCAACCTGCTTCCCCGAACCTCGGCGGTCGATAACGTCGAGTTGCCGCTGCTCTATGGTGCGGAGAAGCTGTCCCGTGCCGTAAGACGGGAAAAATCCCTCGCCGCCATCGAGGCGGTCGGGCTCGGCGATCGCGCTCATCACCACCCGAGTCAGCTCTCGGGAGGCCAGCAGCAGCGTGTGGCGATCGCGCGGGCTCTGATGAACGCCCCGGCGATTCTTCTCGCCGACGAGCCCACGGGGAACCTCGACAGCAACACGAGCGTCGAGATCATGGAATTGTTTCAAAGGCTTTCTCGGGAGCGCGGATTGACCGTGGTTCTCATCACCCACGAGCGCGTCATCGCGGAGTACGGCACGAGAACCATCGAGTTCGCCGACGGGCTGGTGGTCGCCGACTCGAGCGTGGCGACGGTACAATGACCTCCGTGGGAACCACGCTCGCGATCGCGCTCCAGGCGCTCGGGAAGTATCGCCTTCGCGCGGCGCTGGCGCTCCTGGGAGTGGCCATCGGCGTCAGTGCGGTGGTAACGACGATCGCGCTCGGGCAGGGCGCCCAGGCGGCGATCCGCGATCAGATCCGTGCCGCCGGCTTGAACGTCATCGTGGTGAAGGCGGGGAACTACCGGACGAAGACGGACGACGGTGGGGGAGTCGTCGCGCCTCATGCATCGCTCCTGCCCCGGTGGCTCTCGCTGTTCCCGGTCGCTCTCGCCCATTTCGAGAACGACCCTATGGAGAAGCACGACCATCCCACGGCGGCGGAGCGTCTCGGGGACGCCGAGGCAGGACTCGGAGCCGCGGCGACCCTGACCCGCGAGGACGCGGAGGCGATCGCGGCGATCGAAGGCGTTCAGCACGTAGCCTCGGGGGTTCACGAGAACGCACGGGTTCACTACGGCGATCGACGTTGGTTCACCAGGCTCCACGGGACGGACGTGGACTTGCCGAAGATCCGTAGGGCTCACAATCTGACATCTGGACGGTTCTTCGCCGAGTCCGAGCTTCGGAAGGCCGAGCTCGTGATGGTTCTCGGAAGCGTGGTGCGCGACAAGCTTTTCGGTGAAGGCGTCGATCCGGTTGGCGAGACGATCACGCTCTGGAACCAACCGTTCGAGATCGTGGGAGTGACGTCGAGCTCGAACTGGATGTCGGTCGGCTCTCCCGGTGACGACAACTTCGACGCCGTGTACGTGCCCTTCACCACGATCCATCGACTGCTGAACGTTTCCAACCTCAATACCATCACCGTCACCGCGGAATCATCAGGGGAAGTTTCCCGGATCGCTTCCGAGATCACCGAGCTTCTGAGACTGCGTCACACGATCGAAGACACGATGCCCGATGATTTCACCGTGTCCACTCTCGCGAGCGAAGTGCTGGCCAAGGGGCTCCACCCATCCGTCTCGAGGGTCGTCGTCGGCAACCTGCCGAACCTGGAAAATGCCACGCTGGAGCAGCTCTCGGTGACGCTCGAGCGTTCGAGCCGCACGATGACGGCGCTTCTCGCGGCGATCGCGGCGGTCTCCCTCGTCGTGGGCGGGATTGGGATCACCAACGTCATGCTGCTCTCGGTCACCGAGCGGACCCGGGAGATCGGCCTGAGGCTCTCGGTCGGTGCCCGCGCGAGCCAGATCCGGGAGCAGTTCGCTGCCGAGGCGATTCTGCTCGGCCTCGCCGGCGGTGTGGCGGGGCTGGCGCTCGGCGCCGTGGCCTGCCAGGTGCTGCAGTCGAGGTTCGGCTGGGCGACCGAGCTCACTTGGTGGGCGGTTCTCCTCGCCTTCGGGGTCGCCGCTGGAATCGGATTGTTATCGGGGTTCTACCCCGCCAAGAAGGCTTCGGCGCTCGATCCCATCGTCGCCTTGCGCTACGAATAAAGACGCTCGAATCCAAGTTTCTTCGTCAACCGATAGACGGCGAATCCCAGGGCGGCGGCGGAGCCGAGACATAGAATCGCTCGAGTGGTTTCCCCGAAGAGCAAGAAACCGATTCCCGGAAGGGTGAGGTAGATGACGGCCGTCGCGAGAAGGGCGGTGAGAACCGACGTCCCGAGGTTGCGATCCACGACGAGCTCGGGCTGGCGCCTTGCGATAGGTCCCCACCCGCGGCCTCCCGGACGAATCCGCTCGTAAAAGCGTTCGAGGGTCACATCGTTCTCCGGTCGAGTGAGAAACGTGGCGGCTACCCAGGTGACGATGGTGAGCGCCGCGACGATGGCGAGCCGGTGCTCGTTCGCCTGGACAAAACGGCTCACGATGACGAAGTAGACGAGCGAGGCGGCCATGGCGCTGATCTCCGACCAGGCGTTGATTCGCCACCAAAACCAGCGAAGCATGAACACCGCCCCCGTTCCCGCGCCAAGCGCGGCGAGAAGTTTCCACGCCTCGTCCACGGCGAGGCCTCGCATGAGCCACGAGGAGCCAGCGCCGATGACGAGGACGAAGATCGTCGCCACGCGCGATGCCCGCGTCAGGTGGGTCTCGTCGGCTTGCGGCCTGACGAATCGCCGGTAGAAGTCTCCTACCAGGTACGATGCCGCCCAGTTGACCTGCGTGCTGATCGTCGACATGAACGCCGCGAAGAACGCCACGAGCATCAAACCGCGCAGGCCGGCGGGGGCGACGTCTCGGATCAACATGGGAAAGCCGACACC
>DASPGQ010000060.1 GCA_035620555.1 Vicinamibacteria bacterium | reverse complement strand
CCTCGGCGCGGGAAAGGATTGGAGGGAGCTCAAGGATAAGTTCTTTCCCCGAGGCTCCTTCGGAAACGGCTCGGCGATGCGCGTGGCCCCTCTGGGTGCCTACTTTTTTGAAGCGACCGTGGATACCGTCGTCACCCAAGCCGAGCGATCGGCCGAGGTCACGCACGCGCATCCCGAGGCGCGCGCAGGCGCCGCGGCGACAGCTCTCGCCGCCTGGCTTGCGGCCCGGACTCGGGGTCGGCCGGTGCCGTCGCTCACCGACCTCTACTCCGTCGTTCACGGTCCCCTCGCACCTTCCTTGAAGGTGACCCGAGGCATCGAGGCAGCCGCAAGTCTGCCCTCGGGCACGGATCTGAGGCAGGCGGCACGCCGTCTCGGGAACGGATCCAAGGTGACGTGCTTCGATACCGTTCCCCTGGCCCTCTGGATCGCCTTCCACCATCTCGATGATTTCGAGGCGGCGATCCGCCATGCGGTCGCCTGCGGAGGGGACGCGGATACGGTTGCCGCCATCGTCGGCGGGATCGTGGCTGCCCGGCTGGGCATCAACTCCATTCCCGAGAGGTGGCGTCGGGCGGTCGAGCCGATACCGATACGATTCTGAACCTGCTGCGCCCGTCCCTAGCCCGAAAGGTTTCATGTTTCGGCGAGACGAAAAGGAGACCGCGTAGCCTCCTTGGAAGCTAGAGTCCGAAGACGAATATCGCGCGGCCTGCGGCCACTCCAATGTGCTGTTTGCCGTCGATCTCGAACGCGATGGGATTCGCTCTCACGTCTCCGCCGGTTTGAAACTGCCACAGAGGCTCACCGGTGGTGGCATCGAGAGCGAAGAAGTTCCCTTCCTCCGATCCGGCGAAGACGAGGTCGCCCGCGGTCGAGAGCACCCCCGCCCAGGGCGGCGTGAGCTGTTTGAACTCCCATCTCGTCTCGCCGGTGGCGATATCGAGCGCACGGATCGCGCCATAGGCTTCGTCTCTCAACGCGCGCTCACCGCCTCCCATGAAGTACTCACCCGGCTCGTACTCGGCTTCCGCCTTGAAGTAGTACGAGCCCATTTCCCGGACGGCAACGTAGAGAAGCTTGGTTCGCGGACTGTAGGAAGGGCTGAACCAGTTCGTCGCCCCTTGAAGGCTCGGCCAAACGAGCGTCCCCTCTTCGGTGGGCGCCTTGTCGGGCAGCAGCACGGGTCGGCCGGTCTCGTCGATTTCTTTGGCCCAGGTCTGCTTCGCGTAGGGCGTCGCGCGCAGGAATTGCCCCGTCGTCCGGTCGATCAGATAGTAGAACGCGTTGCGGTTCGCCATGGCGACGAGCTTCCGCCGCTCCCCCTGGACGACTTCCTCGACGAGAACGGGGATCTGATTCGCGTCCCAATCGTGAACGTCGTGAGGCGTGAATTGAAAGAACCAGGCGAGCGCGCCCGAGTCGGCATGGAGGGCGACGACCGAGCACGTATAGAGGTTGTCGCCCGGCCTCGAGTCCCCGTTCCAATCGGGCGCGGGATTGCCGGTGCCCCAGATGAGCAGGTTGCTCTCCGGATCGTAGGAACCGGTGAGCCATGTCGCACCACCGCCCGTCTTCCAGCTGTCGCCGCCCCAGGTCTCGTTCCCCGGCTCACCGGGTCCGGGGACAGTATGGAAGCGCCACACTCGCTCACCGGTCGCGGCATCGTAGGCATCCAGGAAGCCTCGAATCCCGGCTTCGCCTCCACTCACTCCCATGATGATCTTGCCATCGATGGCGAGAGGAGCCGCGGTGATCGCATAGCCGAGCTCGTTCTCAGCGACGTTTCTGTCCCAGCGGACGGCGCCGGAAATCGCGTCGAGAGCGATCAGGTGGGCATCGAGCGTTCCCGCATAGACCGTCTCACCGAGAATCGCGAGACCTCGATTCGTTCGGGGAAAGCCGAGCGTACGCAGATCGTTGGGCAAGGGTCGGGACCAGCGCCAGAGCTCCCTTCCGGTCTTGACATCCAGCGCAACGACCGCCCCCGATGCCTCGGTGAGGTACATGACTCCGTCGGCGACGAGCGGCGACGTCTCGAGCTCTCCCGACTCCTGGGTTTGATAGATCCAGGCCGGCCTCAGCCTGGCGACGTTGTCGCGACTGATCTCGTCGAGGGATGAGAACCGGTGCGATGCATAGTCCCCCGAGTAGGTGAGCCACTGACCCGGCTCCCTATCCGCGTTTCTCAGTCGCTCGTAGGTCACTTGCCCTTCGAGCATGGCCGAGAAGGCAAAGACCGTGACGAGCAGAATCACCGACCGAGTCACGGTGCACCTCTCAAGCCCGCGAGAAAGGCAACGATGTCTTCGATCTCCTCGGACGTGAGCTCTTTCTCGTAGCTCGGCATCAGGCTCTGCCCTGGTTTCGGCTCGAGCTCGCGAAGGTCGCGCTTCGACAAGGAGTGAAATCGGCCCCGCTCATCGCGAAGCTGGATGGTGAACGAGTCCTCGTTGATGCGATGCCCAGTGACTTCGGTCCCATCCGCCTGGATCGCGCGAACGACCACGTAGCCTTTCAGAACCGAGGCACCGGGGTCCGTCAGGGCCTCGCGCAAATGCGCCGTTCCGCGCAATGAGCCGATGTTCGTGAGGTCGGGCCCGAGTATGCCGCCCTCCCCTTCGACGATGTGGCAGACGACGCAACCTCCCCTGCCCTCGTAGAGGGCCCGTCCTCGCTCCGGGTCACCGGTCAAGGCTTCTCGCTCGATCCGACCGAGCGAGCGAACGTAAAGAACGATCTCTTCGATCTCGGACTTCGAGAGCTGCCAGGTCTCGGGCATGTCCGTACCTTCGATGCCATTCCGGATGACGTCGAATAGCGTCTCGTCGTCCGCTGCGCGCGGAAGAACGGGACGCGCGAGCGCTGGTCCCTCTCCGCCGGTACCGCCGATGCTGTGACAACGCGCACAGTGGGCGTCGTAGAGCCGCTTGCCTCGGTCGCCCTGAGCGGTGGCCACCCCTGTAACCAGCATGAGTGCCACCGCAACGAGCGGGCACGTGCGCATTCTCGACCTCATTTGGGAAAGGACCATCCAAACGCCAGCAGCCTAGCATCACCCAGCTGACCCGTAAAGCAGTAGCATAGGAGCGTAAGGAAGCCATGACGACGGAGCTCGGTCTCGGGGAAACACTCGCGCTCCTCGGAGTGATTCACGGTTTCTTCCTCGGGCTCGTGCTATGGACCCAGGCCCGCGGGAACCGCCTCGCTAACCGGATCCTGGCTGCTCTCGTCGGACTCTACTCGCTTCATCTGCTCCACATCGTGCTCTATTGGACACGCGCTCTGGGACAGGCGCCGCACCTTTGGGGTTTCGTCTGGTTCTTTCCGTACCTATACGGCCCCCTCTTGTATCTGTACGTCCGGGCGCTGCTCGAAACGTCATTCCGGCTCCGGAGACGGTGCGCGGTGCATTTCCTGCCCTTCGTCGTGTGCTTGCTCCTTTTCTCCCGCTTTTATCTGTTGCCGGCCGAGGTGAAGCGACGGCTCCTCGAGTCGACTTACGAATCGTTCTCGGGATCCGCCGATCCGTTCATGCTCACCTTCTGGGCGCTACAGTTCGTGCATTTCGTTTGCTACCTCGTTGCGAGTCTCCGCCGACTGGGTGAGTTGACCGGCAGCGAGCAGCAGTCGCTCTGGCTCCGACGTCTGTTTGCCGCCTTCGCTCTCAGCTTCTCGTGCTGGTTCCTCTATGGAATCGCGCTGACGTTCGGGATCTCCTACTCCCGGAGGATCGACACCGCCACCACTCTGGCGATGACCGTCTCGATCTACGCGGTCGGCTACACCGCGCTCCGGGTCCCCGAGATCTTCATCGGGGAGCTCGCCCGGCTCCGGCGAGGAAAATACGAAGGTTCGACCCTCACCGAGGCCGCGATCTCCGAATACCGCGAGCGCCTCGTCGCGGTCATGGAGTCCGCGCGTCCCCATGTCGACGCCAATTTGAGGCTTCTGGATCTCGCGAGCTTGCTCGAGGTTCCGCCGTATCAGCTTTCCCAGGTCATCAACCAGGGATTCGGACTGCGATTCAACGACTTCGTGAACCGCTACCGGGTCGAAGAAGCGAAGCGGCTCCTATCGGATCCGGCGCGGAGAGACGAATCCCTTTTGAGCCTCGCGTTCGAAGCCGGCTTCAACAATAAGACGTCCTTCAATCAGGCTTTCAAGAAATACACGCAGATGACCCCTTCCCGTTTTCGGCAGGAGCTCTCTCGCCAGGAAGGTTCGTCGCGGCGGTTCTAGCTCGCCGCGCCGCCGCTGAGACTTCCCCCACAGCTACTACCCGCCCCGGCGGTGCACCCGTAGCAATGACGACCGGTGACGATGCGTCTCGAGGCGATCGTGCCCCGGTCGAGATCGCGAACGTTGAGCACTCTGCCGTCACTACCGACGATGGGGAGCTCCAGCATCTGATTGAAATCGCAGTCGAACAGGCGTCCGTCCCACGAGACCGACAACGTGTTTCGGCACATCAAGCCGGAGACCGTCGCGGAGTTGAATTTCCTGACGAGGAGCTGCAGATAGGGCCGCAAGTTCCCCGTCGCATCGAGCCACTCGAGAAAGCGAGAGATCGGCATGTTGTTCAAGGCGATGAGCCGGTCGAAGCGGACGCGGTGCTCGCGCTCGAGTCCCTCTTTCCATTCGCGCTCCAGGCTCGACTGGCTTCCGGCAAGAAAAGCCCCCACGGGGTTCACCATCAGTGTGAGCCGCTTCCGGGAGTCGCCTCGTCCGTAGCCCGCGGCGTTGAGGCGCCGTATTGCCTGGATCGAGGCATCGAAGGTCCCCTCCCCCCGCTGGCTGTCGGTGTTGCGGCGACGCCAATGAGGGAGCGAGGCGACGATCTCCACGTCGCGCTCGGCGAGCCAGTCGGGGAGCTCGCGGAAGCGCGGAAGCAACAGTACGGTGAGATTGCATCGATCGATGACGTGCTTTCCGCGTCCGACGGACTCCTCCACGAGATAAGAGAAGTTGGCATTGAGCTCGGGCGCGCCACCGGTGATATCGACGGTATGGGCTTCCGTTTTATCGAGAGCCCGCATGCAGGCTTCCGCGGTGTCGCGGTCCATCTGCTCCTCGATACGATCGGGGCCAGCACCCACATGGCAGTGTTTGCACGTCATGTTGCAGAGCTTGCCTACGTTGATCTGGAAGATCTCGAGCTTTGCCGGTCCCAGGCGTGGGTGGCCCGCGTGAGCGAGAGCCTCGTCGAAGTTACCCCCATGGGGAGAACCTTCGAGGTCCACGGCCTGGAGAAGGGCAATTTGGCGCCTCGGCTCCGCGAGGGGAACGGCACGAGACCGTAGCGATGTCGTACCTCTCGGACCGACGAGCTCCTGGTGAGAAGTGCTCACATCGACGCGCTCTTCACATGCTCGAGCATCTGGATGCCATGGACTAGCGACGCGCCGCCCCGGATGGCGGTGGCGACGTGAACTGCCTCGGTCATCTGCTCGAGGTCGGCGCCCTTCTGAAGGCAATCCTGGCTGTAGGCGTCGATGCAGTAGGGGCACTGCACCGCGTGGGCCACCGCGAGTGCGATGAGAGATTTCTCGCGCTCGGTGAGCGCTCCTTCAGCGAAGACCGCGCCGTAGTAATCGAAGAACTTTTGAGCCAGCTCGCCGCTTCCCTCGGCGATGTCGCCGAAGTGCGGCAGGTGGTACCGCTTGTAGTAGCCCTCGGACACTGGACCTCCTCGCGGAATGGTTTCGAGCGATTCTACCACTCGCAGTTTGTCATGGCGGTTACTCGGCGCGGAGCGCGTTAATCGAGTTCAGCCGACTCGCCCGACGGGGTCGTGGCGCGAGACCCAGCCTATTGCGACGAGATTTCTCGTCAAGATTTATAAGGACTGGCGACGCCGACCTTCCGCTACCAGAGAGTAGGGACCTAGAAGGAGGTGTCGTACGTCGATGTCGAGAAACAAGAAGCTTCACACCATGTTGGTTCTGGCCGGCCTGGCGGCCGCGAGTCCCCTGCGCTCCGGCCAAGAGCGCTCCATGACGCAGGATCCCACCCTGAATAATCTGGTGCATCCGAAAGGCTACGAAACGGCCCCGCCGAACACTTTCGGGCACGTCGAGAAACGCGGAACGGGCCCGGTTCCCATGGTCCTTATTCCCGGCGGCGGCTTCAGCTGGAGCGTCTTCGAGCCGTTCATGAAGAATCACGACAAGGATTACACGATGTATGCCGTCACCCTCGCGGGCATGGGAGGCACGAAAGCCCCACCCATGCCCCCGGAGGGAACGAGCTACGGAGAGCAGACCTGGATCCGCGGAGGTCTCAGAGCTCTCCTCGACTTGATCGCAAAGGAGAAGCTCGATCGGCCCGTGGTTGGCGGACACTTTCTCGAGGGAAGCCAGATCGGGCTTCGAGTGGCAATCGACCATCCCGAGCTCGTCCGCGGCGTCATCCTCTTCGCCGGCACCGCAGTCATGACACTCCCGAACATGTCGCCGAGCCTCGAAGAGCGCATCCGTTACCAGGACGAGCGGATGGCCCCGAACTGGTTCAAGACCGTTACCCTGGAGACGTGGAACGACAACAACTTTCCGCCGCGAAGCTACTCGCTCGACCCGGAGCGGGGTGCCCATCTGTTCGATCAGGTCTCACACGGCCCGCTCCCCGTCTACATCCGCTATCTGCTGGAGTTCTGGGCTTCCGATGTCTCCCTGGAGTTCGGCGACATCGCAGCCCCGGTGCTCGTTCTCACTCCCGGTTTCCCCGAGCAAATGCTCGAGGACGAGGCGACCAAATGGCTCCGGTACTATTTTCTCGACACCTGGAACGGCGTCGAGAAGAACCCGCTCTTGGAGCGACGCACGATCGAAGATGCGGCGATATTCGTGTGGCTCGACCAGCCCGAGCTCGTCGAGAAGGAAGTCGCCCGGTTTGTCGGCTCGCTCGCCAACCGATGACTTGCCAACGGAGCACATCATTCAGCAAATGGAGCTGCGACTGTCAGAGCACCCCGAAGCGTTCCGCGTGTCCACGGCCCAAGCCGCCATGACGGTCGCGAGTGCCGTTTGGATCTGCGCCGTGGATGTTCACCCGTTGGCGCTGCCACGATCTCCGCGGTTCAACTCGGTCCAGACCAAGCTCAACCGCTCCGCACATCGAGCAAAAAA
>DASPGQ010000059.1 GCA_035620555.1 Vicinamibacteria bacterium | reverse complement strand
TAGTTCGAGATGGATTTGGCCGCGCTCGCTAGCTCCGACGCGTTCGCGAATCGCTGCGAAGGCTCTTTCATCAGACATCGCGCGAGAATGAGCTCCAACTGAGGCGGGGCATCGGGCACCAGTTCGCGAAGCTGGGGAGGGGCTCCGTTGGTGCAGAGGGCTTCGTTCTCCGGGTTGAATCCGGTGAGCGCGTGAAAGATGACCGCGCCCAGCGCGTAGATGTCTGCACGCGCGTCGAAGAGGCCGCCGTTCAGGAACTCCGGAGATGGGTAGCCATCGGCCCGACCGAGCTGCGGGAGTCGGAGCGCACCGAATCCCAGGCCACTCAGTCGGAGCTTCCCTCCTTTGCCCACGAGGATATTGGTGGGTTTGAGATCTCGATGCATGAGGTTCCTCTCGTGAGCGTAGCCGAGAGCGAGCGAAAGGGTCGTCAAGAGATCGAGGGCCTGCCTCACGCTGAGTCGCTTGCTCCTCTTTAGGAACCTCTTCAGGTCGAAGCCTTCCACGTAATCGGTCACGACCGCCCGCGAGCCTTGGACCTCGATGAGTCCGAGCAGACGCACGACGCCGGGATGGTCGAGGGAGCGGGCGATTTTCGCTTCGGTGAGGAACCTCTGTACCACCTCTTTGTCGCGGAGCAGTTCCCGTCTGAGAATCTTCACCACGACCGAGCTCTCGGTGCGTTTGTCGAAGGCCCTGTAGGTCGTCCCCAGGAGTCCCCTTCCGAGCTCGTCGAGGAGCTCGAGGGGGGATCCCGTGGCCATCGCCGGGGCACGTCCCGTCGTTTGTGGAGGCGTGGGATCCGCGGTGGGTAGCAGCGCGGCGAGTCCCGGGGCGTACGATGTCGGCCCGGACGGTGGCATGTTCGATGGCCCGGGAGAGCTCAAACGCGCGATACGCTCTTCCACGTCCCCATAGCCGTAGCGCTCGGTCATCACCTTGCGAAATGTATCGATGGCCTCGTCGAGCTTGCCCATTGTTTCATAAGCAACACCCAGCCAGTAATAGTGACCGAGATTCTGGCCGCCAATCTGCTGGTCCCCGAGCAGGCGCTTCAGTTTTTCCACCGCGAGCCCGGGGAGATCCTTGTCGATGAAGAGGCGAGACAGGATGAGTGTCGCCGAGTCGTAGTGCTCGTGGTCCGATTCCACCTGCTGGAGGAGCCGGATGGCACGGTCGGCGTGATTCTGTTCATGGGCCAGCTTGCCCGCCTCGTAGAATTGGCCCGATTTCTCATAGAGCTCGGACGCTTTCGACAAGTTCCCGATGTCCTCGTAGAGTCTGGCGGCTTGCTCGAAGTCGCCTCCTCGCTCGAACATCGCGGCGGCCTCGTTTTTCTTGTTGGCGCGAAGGAAAACGTTCGCCGCCTGGAGGGGAGCGCCGCTCTGTTCGTAGCATCGCGCGGCCGCTTCGAGGTTTCCCGCCGACTCGTACAGCTCGGCGGCGCGGAGGTTGTCACCCCCCTCGAGGAACTTGGCCGCCGCCGCGGCCGTGTCACCCTGCTGGAAGGCGATCTCGCCGAGCAGGAGCGCGGCGCGCTCCGCCTCGCCCGCCTTCTCGAAGAGCTCGGCTGCATCCTGGAGTTTTTCCTCCCGCAGTAGCAGCTCGGCCGCGTCTCGAAAGCGTCCCTCTTTCACCGCCAGGCTCGCCGCTTGCTCGGTCAGTCCCGCTCGGCGGTACAATTCCGCCGCCCTCTCGGGCGCCCCGCCCTTTTCGTACAGCTTTCCAGCGTAGAGGGCCGCTTTCGATTCCTGGTTCGCCCCCGACGAGATCAATCCTCCGCCGCCCAAAGAGCTGGTCGCCGCCCAGTGTTGCTCGTAATTCTCCGCGGCTTTGACGTGATCACCGATCTTCTCGTAGCACTTGGCCGCCTGAACGAAAAAGGAGACATCCTCGTAGAACGCCGCGGCTTTCTCGTTCAGACCACCCTGGGCATAGAGCCTCGCCGCGTCGATCTTCTGGCCGTGCTCCTCGTAGAGCTTGGCCGCTTCGACGGGCTTGCCGACCTTGGCATACATCTGCGCCGCGCGCTTCCAATCTTCTGCCTTGAGATAGGTTTCCGCGGCCGCTTCCCACTGCTCGAGCCGTTCGTAGAGTGAGCCGGCCGAAGCGTACTCTTCGGCTTCGACGAAGAGCTGGATCGCTTCGGGAAACCACTCCGCCTCCTCGTAGAGACGCGCGGCACCCACGACGTCACCTTTTCGCTTCAAACGGCTGATCTCGCGCTCGAACTGCATGAGCCGGAGCTTTTCGCCCCCGACGTTGTCGAGGATGCGATCCCAAACTCCCATCCCCTTCAGCTTCCCGAGAACGCGAGGCAAGACTACCCAGGCGATCGAGACGACGACGATGGCCGGCAGGAAGATGTCCAAGACCGGTCCTGGCAGTATGCTACGGAGAAAATCCATGTGCGCAGCAAAACCCCGTTTTCTCGGAGGCGAGAAAGATACGGTAATTGTCGCACGTGATTCGAAAGAAAGTCAAAGGACCCCATCAGTTAGCCCCGATCCGACTTCTTGGAGTCCTGACATTCGTCTGCTTGGCGGAGCCTCGCAAGCAACGACGGGGTTTGACAATTCTGACACCTGCCGTCTAACTTAGAATTCGCTCCACTCATGATCGACGACGTGCGAGGACTCGCCGAGCGATACGGATATCCCTACTGCGACCTCAGTCATTTCCAGGAGGACGTCGCCCTCTGGCAGGGGATTCCCATGGATTTGATCCTTCGTTATCGCTTCGTCCCGCTGAGGGAGGAGGGGGGACGGCTCGCAATCGCCGTGGCGAATCCTCAGAACTACCGTCGGCTGGACGAGCTGGAGCTGACCCTCGGACGTCCGCTCGCGATCGAGGTTGCGAGCGAGAGCCTGATCGAAGCGATCCTCGCTCGTAACGAGAGCTCGAGCTTCCTCCTCGACGAGGCCTCTGAAGCGCTTCGGCTCGATGGAGCGGTCGAGGAGCGCAACGAGGCGGAGCCGGACGCTGAACAGGAGAGCCAAAGTCCAATCATCAAGCTGGTGCACTCGCTTCTGGTCAACGGCATTGAAAGGCGAGCCAGCGACATCCACATCGAGACCAAGGAAAAGGAGGTCGTCCTCAAATACCGAATCGACGGCGTGCTCTATCCGGCTATGGAGCCAGTCGACCGACAGCATCACCAGACGATCGTGTCGCGACTGAAGGTCATGGCCGAGCTCGACGTTGCCGAAAGACGCGTGCCGCAGGACGGCCGGTTCAAGTTGAAGATAAGAGGGCGGCCGATCGACTTTCGCGTCTCGATCATGCCGAGTATCTATGGTGAGGACGTCGTCGTTCGAATCCTCGACAAGGAATCCATCAGCGAGCAGTTTCACGAGCTCAGGCTCGACCTTCTCGGTATCCCCGAACGCGAGCTCAAACGGCTCAGGAAGTTCATCCGCGAGCCCTACGGAATGGTGCTGGTCACCGGCCCTACCGGAAGCGGGAAGACCACGACGCTCTACGCTGCTCTGTCGGAGATCGCGTCGCCCGAGCAGAAGCTCTTGACCATCGAGGATCCAGTCGAGTACCGCATCCAGAACGTCACCCAGGTTCCGGTGAACGAGAAGAAAGGCCTCACATTCGCTCGAGGGTTGCGCTCGATCCTGCGGCACGACCCCGACACCATCATGGTGGGAGAGGTGCGCGATCCGGAGACCGCGAGCATCGCGGTGCAGGCGGCGCTCACCGGCCACCTGGTTTTTACCACGGTCCACGCCAACAACGCGTTCGACGTGATCGGGCGCTTCCTTCACATGGGGGTCGACCCCTACAACTTCGTATCCGCGCTCAACTGCGTGCTGGCTCAGCGCCTCGTTCGTCGCGTGTGCGAGGCCTGTCGCCAGCCGATGGAGGTTCCCGAAGAAGAGCTCGAGCTGTCGGGGCTCGGGGCGTCGGCACGCGATCGCACCTTTTTCAGCGGCAGGGGTTGTTACGTGTGTCTGGGGACGGGCTTCCGCGGGCGTACTGCGGTCTGCGAGCTGTTGAGTCTCTCCGATCGCCTGCGCCAGCTCATTCTCGAGAGAAGGAGCAACGCCGAGCTCAAGCACGTGGCGCACGAAGAAGGCATGATATCGCTCCGCGATCACGCGCTCGAGAAAGTCTTCGCCGGGATCACCACGCTCGGCGAGATCAACAAGGTCACGTTCGTGGACTGAGACCGCTCCCAGCCCGAGTTTCCGGCTCATTGCGCCGTGCTCGGTTCATCGCCCGAGCACTCGCCGTCATCGCCTGCTGATAACCCATTTGGTTAGGGCATGGCCCCCTTTCGGTACAATTTTTTGGGACGAATCGAACGACGAGCCTGCCGCGTCGCTTGTGTAAGTTTCCGGTGCCGTGCGGGTTACGCTTTTTTTGCCGGGAGCCGCGTCCGATGTGCACGCCATTTGCATTCGCTGGGTTTTCAGAGGGGTGCAAGAAGATGCTTCTACACGCGGAGACACCTGCGGAGCTGTTCCGGGAGCTCGTGGAGAAGGCCATCGCCCGCCAGGGCGTGTCCTCGAGCGAGATGTCCTCCTACTACCTCGTTCAGCTACTGGAGAAGTTCGTGTTCTCGGAGAAGCTCCATGCCGAGCTCGAGATAGGGAAGAGCACGCCTCTGGCGGAGATGCTCCTCGGTGCTCTCGCGAGCAAGGGTCGCCGGCGTGTTGCCCTGTTCCGTTTCACCGGTGACGTCGCGCTGTTCGTTTCGGGATTTTTTTCCGACAGCCTCGAGCGAAGACGCGTCGACCTCGATTACTATGTCCGCATGGGTGGATATGCCTACGCTCGAGCCGCTCTCGGGAGTGACCAGAGAATGGGCATCGTCTTTTCCGAGCTCTCGGCCAAGTTCGCACGATTCGTGGATGTGCTCTGCGAAGTGAGCGAGGAGAGCTCGCTGGCGCAGGAAGCCGGTGTGCTCAAGTTGTACGAGAAATGGCTCCAAACCGGGAGCAAGAGGAGCGAGCGTCTGCTCCGGGCGGAAGGTATCCTGCTCGATCGCGGCGCGAGGAGATATCACTGAGTGCTCGACGCCATACTGGCCAAGATCGACAGGGTCTACGGTCTCGATCTGGGTGTCGAAATCGCCGATTTTCTGATCGGGAAGGAGATGTGCACCCGGCTCGGCGTGGAAGCTCGAAACGGCTCGGTAATCGTCAAGGATGGTCAGGGGGCGGTCGAGCTCGGGGTCTACATCGGGGAAGAACAGTTGAAGTGCCTGGAGTCGATCGACCTCACCGCGGAGCTCAGTCCGGTCGTTCTCGAGCATCTTCTCGTCGGCATCGAGGAAGTGAGCCATTTCGCTTACCTGGTCTTCAGCACGTCGAGGCGGCGGCCGGTGACGCAGCTCGAGCTCGAGCTTCAAGCCGAGGTGGACAAGTACGTCACGTCGATTTTGCTCCTGGCGGCGAACAACGGCGGTCGGGTTCCCAGCAATCTCATGGATCGTCTGTTCAGCGATTTCAGGCCCCGTGAGGACCTCGATTCCGAGCAACGTGAACGTTACTGGGCGGCCAGCTCACTGGCGTCTCGTTACTGCTCCTACGTCGTCCAAGCCTCTCTCGAGACCCAGGAGTTCGGTCGCCTTCTTCCCGAGCTCAGGAGCTTCTATCGGCTCAATCAGCAAGGGAAGATCGGGCACATCCACAACATCGTCTATACCGCCTGAGCTATACTCCCCTCTGGATGAAGAGGGACGAGCGCGCCGTGCTCTTCGAGCGCGAAGTCCTTTCCCCCGACGCTTGCTTGCTTCACTTTCGCTCCGAGAGCTTGTTCCGAAGCTTCCTTCCCGGCCAGTTCACGATGGTGCGGCTTCCGGAGACGAGTGGTCTTCTTCTTCGCCGGCCCTACTCGTTCTGTGATGTTCGCGCCGAGCATTCTTCTTTCAGTCTTCTCGTCAAGGAAGTCGGGGAGGGAACGAGAGCCCTCGCTCGCCTCGCCATCGGAACGAGCGTCGATTGCCTCGGACCTCTCGGATCCTCGTTTCGACCTCCACCGAACGACCGCACGCCTCTCATCGTCGCTGGAGGGGTCGGGATCGCGCCCTTCCTGGCTTTTTGTCGGATGCTGGCGCGCCGGGGACAGCGCGCCATCGTGCTCCTGGGGGGGCGGACCTCGGCGGATCTGTATCTGCGTGGCGAGTTCCTGTCGCTGGGAATGGACGTCCGTTCGGCGACGGAGGACGGGAGCTTCGGACACGAGGGTCTCGTGACCGACGTGCTCGCGGAGGTCTTGAACGGGAAGACTTCATTCGAGCTCTACTCCTGCGGGCCGACACCCATGCTCGTGCGAGTGGCCCGGATGGCGCGAGAGCGTGGCCTCCCTCATCAGGTGTCGCTCGAAAGACGCATGGGCTGTGGCATGGGGTGTTGTCTCGGCTGCGTCGTATTCGTCCATTCCACGAATGAATACGTGAGGTGCTGTACCGAGGGTCCGGTTTACGACGCCGACGAGGTGGCATGGGAGAGAGATCCCTATCCCCTATGAGCTTCGAGCCCGATCTGCGAGTCGAGATCGCCGGGATTCGTTTCCCCACGCCGCTGATCGCAGCGAGCGGGACCTTCGGCTATGGGACCGAGTATCTGGATGTGGCCGACTATCGGGCCATCGGGGGAATCGTGGTCAAGGGGCTCTACATGGAGCCGCGTGAAGGTTGCGCCCCGCCCCGGATCTGGGAAACGCCCTCCGGCATGCTCAACGCCATCGGGCTTCAAGAAATCGGCGTCGAGCGATTCGTGAGCGACAAGATGCCGCGCCTCAGAGAGCTCGGCGTCAACATCCTGGTCAACATTTGTGGAAGCACCATCGAGGAATACGGAGACCTTGCGCGCATCCTCGATGATGTGGAGGGCGTTTGCGGGATCGAGCTGAACATCTCCTGTCCTAACGTGCACGAGGGTGGGATTCTCTTCGGTTGCGATCCGGACATGGCCGCACGGGTCACCGAGAGGGTTCGGCAGAACACCCGGCTGCCGGTGATCCCGAAGCTCACCCCCATCGTGACCGACATCACCGATATCGCCCGCAAGGTGGAGGCGGCGGGAGCCGACGCCCTTTCCCTCATCAATACGATTCCGGCGATGGCCATCGACGTCGAGACGAGAAAGCCAAGGCTCGCCAACGTCGTCGGAGGCCTCTCGGGGCCGGCAATCCGACCCATTGCCATCCGGCTCGTCTACCAGGCGGCGCAAGCAGTCGACGTTCCGATCATCGGGATCGGCGGCATCTCCGGCCACGAGGATGCGCTGGAGTTCTTCCTCGCCGGGGCTTCGGCCGTTCAGATCGGCACGATGAGCTTCGTCGATCCATCGGTATGGCGCAAGACGCTCGATGGCCTCGAGGATTACTGTCGTCGCCATCGGGTCGATCGGCTATCCGCTCTCAAGGGGAGTCTGGTCGCTGACGTCAAGGCGGTGCCAACGGGGTGGTGAAGAGGCCCCAGCTGATCGTTGCCCTCGATCTCGATCGACTCGAAGACGTGCTACGTCTGCGTGACGAGCTCTCGGATTTGGTGGATTTTTTCAAAGTCGGGAAGGAGCTCTTCACCGCCTGTGGACCCCGAGTGCTGGAGGAGCTGTCCCCGAACCGCATCTTCCTCGATCTCAAATACCACGATATCCCCGCTACGGTCGCCGGCGCGGTTCGAGCCGCCGCGAGTCATGGCGTCGATCTGGTCGACGTCCATGCCATGGGGGGAAGGGCGATGATGCGGGCCGCAGCCGATGCCGCCGCGAGCTCCGGCAAAGTGCGCCCGCTGGTACTTGGGGTGACCGTGCTCACGCACCTCGGAGACGAAGAGCTTGAGGAAGTGGGACTCGGGCGTTCGAGTACGGAGCAAGTGGTCCGTCTGGCGAAGCTTGCGGCGGAAAGTGGGCTCGACGGCGTCGTGGCTTCGGCGTGGGAGATCGAGGCGGTGCTGGAGGCGACCGGGGGACGGCTCTCGATTCTCGTTCCCGGCGTTCGCCCCGCCTGGGCGAGCGCGACGCACGATCAGAAACGGGTTGCCACGCCGAAGGAGGCTGCGCGCCGCGGCGCTTCCTACGTCGTCGTGGGTCGTGCGATCACCCGCCAGCAAAACCGGCGGGAGGCGGCGTCTCGTATTCTCGAGGAGCTCGAGAGCCGTTGATCGAGCTCGAGCTTCTGTCTCGTGCGGGCTGCGGCCTCTGTGAGGAGATGAAGGCCGCTCTCGAGCGTGCACTTTTCGGGCTCGACGTCCGTATCCGAGAAGTCGATGTGGACGCCGAGCCCCAACTGAGGGTCCGCTACGGTGACGACGTCCCCGTCCTGCTGATGAACGGGGTCAAGATGCTCGAGCACCGGGCGACGGACGACGCGATCCGGGAGCTTCTGGCTACTTTGCGTCGATCCTGAAGTGGGCGCGACGGTTGCGCTGCCAGCAGCTCTCGTTACTTTCCGTGCATTGTGGACGTTCCTTGCCGTAGGAAACGTACTTCAGCCGGTTCGCGGAGACTCCCAGCGATTGCAGGTACTCCATCGCTGCTCGGGCGCGACGCTCACCGAGCGCTAGGTTGTATGCGACCGTGCCACGTTCGTCGCAGTGGCCCTCGATCTCGATGACCGTGGTGTTGTAGCCCAGCTTCAACCAGTCCGCATTCTTCGAAAGAGCGGCCCTGGCATCCTCGCGAAGGTCGGACTTGTCGTAGTCGAAATGGACGTCCGTGAGATTCCTCTGGAGGTCCGCGATCGAGGCCCTGCGGAAGAGCTCCTCTTCGGTCGGTGCCGGCGGTGGCGGTGGCGGCGGCGGCGGTGGAGGAGGAGGAGGCGGCGGAGGGGGCTCTTCCACCGGCGGCGGTGGTGGCGGCGGCGGCGGCTCCTTTCCGCAGCCGAGAAGCCCCAGAACGAGCGAGCTGAGGATGATCAACATTCCCAGGGAGGCCATCCAAGATCTCTTCACGTACTCACCTCCTGTGCGGTTGGTCCTTCGGGAAGACTTCTCGATTACGGTCGCGCAGCTGGATCACCGGAGCGTCGAGAAGCCGTTTTCAAAAGCGCAAATGCCAATCGCGGTATGACCCCGATTGGCGGGGTAGTCTAATCACCCAAAACCGATGTTGTCAATTAAACAATGAAGGCCGTTCGTGCGGGCGTCAGACCCTCTGTCGGCGGGCCGGGGCAAGGATCTTGTAACGTTTCATCTTTTCGTGGAGCGTCGTCGGATTCAATCTGAGCTCTTGTGCCGCGCGCTTCTGGCTGCCGTGGACGCGCTCGAGCGTCTGGAGGATGATTCGCTTTTCGATGTCGGCGATGAGCTCCCGCAAAGAGACGTTTTTCAGTCGAATCGGCTCGGGAACGGTGAGCGAAGGGGGGGCGCAGAAATGTTCGGGCAGTGTCGTGCCGTCGAATTTTGCCGCCGAGGCGATGGACACGGCCCGCTCGATCAGCATGGCGAGCTCGGCCACGTTGCCAGGCCAGTCGTAGTTCGAGTAGTTCTCGATTGCCGAGGAGGGAATTCCGAGAGGCTGGAGATCGAATCTCTCGCAGAATCGCTTGAGAAAATGGTCGACGAGCAGGGGAACGTCGCCGCGTCGCTCCCTCAACGCCGGAATCCGTATCGTGATCCTCGAAATGGTGCGGAAAGCGTTTTCGTCGAAGCGACCCTGACGCACGAGCTCGCTCAGCGAAGGCTTCGCCGAGCCGATGATGCGGAAGGGGAGAGGCTTCTCGAGGAAGCTCCTCAGGCTCATCTGATCGACTGCGTCGAGCGTGGTGAGCTCGCCCAGATAGAGCGTGCCGGGACGCGCTCCGTGGATGTAATCGCCGCCGCCCGCGACCGAGGCCTCGGTAACCTCTTCGAGCAGCCGACGGAGATCTCCCGCGGGAACGCTCGTCAGGTCTAGCGGGAGGAACGTCGAGCCAGGGTTTCTCCCGTGCCGATGGAGCAGCTCGGCGGCGAGTCTCCTACCCGTCCCGTCTTCGCCCGAGAGAAGCACGCTTCCGGTCGAGAGGGCGGCGGTCGCGATCGATTTGCGCACTTCTCCCGACTGCGGAGTGCACCCCACCCAGTCGCGCAGGCTCACGGCGCTTCCCAACTGGCGCTTCAACGTCCGGTTTTCCTCGAGGAGCCGCCGATAAACCAGCGCCGAGTCGACCGCCATCAGTAGCGTCGTGCGGTCGAGAGGCTTCAAAACGAGGCCCGCGGGACGCTGCCGGTAGCTCGCGAAGGACGACCAGGGGGTGTCGGGGGTCACCATGAGCAGGATGGCCGCGTTCTGGTCGCGTTCCCGAAGCATCTCGACGACGCGCCAGGGCGGCTCGGACGACGCATCGGCGTCCACGACGATGACGGAGTATTGTCCGGCGGCGATTTCGCTATGCGCCTCCGCGGCACTGTCCCGGACGGTGATCGGAAACGATCCCACGAGCGCTTCCTCGGCATCCCGGGAAGCACGGCTGGATCCGATCAGCAGAATCGATTCATCCGACATGCTCTTCCACAGTCGTACTTGAAGAGGTTAGACGCTCGTTCGTTTTTCGAAGTTCCGTTTCCGAGGAGATTGTTCAATCCCGGACGCTGTTCATCGGCGAACTGCTGAACCTCCGGCACATTTTCTTGACTCGCAAATTCGATGCCATGAGCTTCATTCGAGTAATGTCGCTTATCTAAAGGAGCTCGGCCCCGATTCGTCGTTCCCGGTCTGGACTTTCTTTACATCTCCCGAAAGATTTTTACACTGGGCGTCTCACGATGTGAGCTCGGCAACGCTCTCGAGAAAATAACGATGAACCCGGGAATCGTCCGTCAGCTCGGGATGAAACGTGCTCGCGAGGATCCGCTCCTCGCGCACCAGGACCGGCTCGCCGCGGTGATGGGCGAGCAGGCGAACGGCGGGCCCCCAGCTGCGGATGACCGGCGCCCGAATGAAGACCATGGGAAGCGGCTCGTCGCCGAGCACCGGGCAGGGCTCGCGACTCTCGTGGCTGTCGATCTGTCTGCCGTAGCCGTTTCGCTCGATGCTGACGTCCAGAAGGCCGAGCGATGGCTGAGAGGGCGAAGTCACGCGTTTCGCGAGGAGTATGACACCGGCACAGGTCCCGAACATCGCCGCCCCCTCGTGGTAGAGCCGGCGAAGGGGCTCCATGAGCCCTTCCTCTTCGATGAACTTCAACATGGTCGTGCTCTCGCCCCCGGGCAGCACGAGCGCGCGAAGACCTCTTAGCTCGTCCGCCCGTCGAACTTCGCGTGAGGCCACGCCGATCCGATCGAGCGCTCTTCGGTGCTCGGCATAATCGCCCTGGAGGGCGAGCACGCCGACGACGGCTTCGTTCATGGCCGGCCGCTCTACCACCCGCGGGTCGAGAGGAGGTCCTTCTGGTCGAGGGTCGCCACATCGATACCGGTCATGGGCTCACCCAGTCCTCGGGAGACTTCGACCAGCACTTTGGGGTCGCGGAAATGGGTCACGGCCTTGACGATTGCGGCGGCTCGGGTCGCGGGGTCCTCCGATTTGAAGATGCCCGAGCCGACGAAGACGCTCTCGGCGCCGAGCTGCATGCAGAGGGCCGCATCGGCAGGGGTCGAGACGCCTCCCGCGGCGAAGTTGGGAACGGGGAGCTTGCCGTCCTTCGCCACCAGTCTCACGAGCTCGTAAGGCGCTCCCAGCCGCTTGGCCTCGGCCATCAGCTCGTCGGGCGTCATGACCGTGAGGCGTCTCAAGTCGCCGTTCACCTTCCGTAGATGCCGCACCGCCTCGACGATGTTGCCCGATCCGGCTTCGCCCTTCGTGCGAATGAGCGCCGCGCCCTCGCCCACCCGCCGCAGGGCCTCACCCAGGTCTCGACAGCCGCAAACGAAAGGAACTTCGAAAGCGTGCTTGTCGATGTGGTTCTCCTCGTCGGCGGGAGTCAAAACCTCGCTCTCGTCGACGAAATCCACGCCCATCGCTTCGAGGAGCTGCGCCTCCACGAAGTGGCCGATGCGAACCTTCGCCATGACCGGGATGCTCACCGACTTCATGATCTCCTCGATCTTGTCCACCGAGGACATGCGCGCCACACCGCCGTGTTTGCGGATGTCGGCGGGCACGCGCTCGAGCGCCATGACCGACACCGCGCCGGCGTCCTCCGCGATCTTCGCCTGCTCGGCGTTGGTCACGTCCATGATGGCGCCGCCCTTCAGCATGTCCGCCAGTCCGGTCTTTAGTTTGAGAGTCGGGTCCGTCATTCTGATACCTCCTAAATATGAAATGCGGGCATTTGCTCCCGTGAGGGCGAGCTTCCCCTTCCACTTTGGTCACCGAGGCGTCGCAATGCTGCGCCCAGTCGTACGACACCTTCTTCGATCCGTTCGACGGGTACTCGGGATATCGACAGCCGAAGGAAGCTCTCGCCGCCGCCGGCGGCAAAGAAATGGCTTCCCGGCGTGAAGATCACGCCTTCTCGAACAGAGTCCTGCAAAAGCGACTCGGCGGACAGGCCCTCCGGGAGCGTAACCCAGAAGGCGTAGCCGCCTTCTGGGGTCGTCCAGGAGACATTGTCGGGAAAGTGCCGTTCGAGAGCTCGAACGAGCCTTTGACTCTTCTGCCGGTAGATCGCCGCCAGGCGCTTCAAATGCCGGTCGTAGTGCCCCCGGAGGCAGAACTCCAGTCCCGCCGCCTGCAGAAGGAGACTCGTGTAGTAATCGGCAATCAGCTTCGAACGCTCGATGGCGGCGACGACCTCTCGGTCGGCAACGATCCAGCCTAACCGCAGGCCGGGAAACAGGCCCTTGGAGAAGGTTCCGATATGCAGTACCGAGCCCCGCTCGTCGAGCGCCTTGAGCGGTGGCAAAGCTGCCCCGTCGAACCGAAGCTCGAAATCGAAATCGTGCTCGACCACGGGCACGCGGAACCGGGCCGCGACCTCGAGCAGGCGTTTTCGAGACGGAAGATCCAGGGTAATGCCCGTCGGGTTGTGAAAAGTCGGCATCGTGAAGACGAAGCGCGTTCTGGAGTCTCGGTCCAGCGCTGCTTCCAGCGCATCGAGGTCCACTCCTCGAGCCGTCATGGGGATGGCGACTGTCTGGGCCTGATACTGGGCCAGTAGCGGAAGAACGATCGTGTACGTGGGGCTTTCCAGGACCACTCGGTCGCCCGGGTCGAGGAGGCTCCGACAGATGAGGTCGAGCGCCTGCTGCGAGCCGTTCACGATGAGGACGTTGTCCGGCTGGGCGGCGACCCCGCGCTTACGAAGCCGTTCGGCGATGTAGTGTCTCAATGGCGGGTAGCCCGCCGCAGGACCGTACTGCAGGAGCTTCTTGCCTTCGGTTCGAAGCACGTGGTCTAGCACGGATCGGAATGGCTCGACGGGGAACAGTTCCTCATCGGGAACGAGCGATGCGAAATCGATTGTATCGGGGTGCTCCTCCGGCACCTTTGGGGCGGGGCGAACGCGCTCGGCGGCGGCATGCGCCGAGCGGGAGAACCGAAAGAGCATGTGATCCTTGGCCTCCGGCTCGCGATGGGCGACGAAGGTCCCCCGGCCGACGTGAGAGCGGACCCGGCCGCTCGTCGAAAGCCCGTCGTAGGCGGCGGTTACCGTGTTGCGATTGACGCCGAGGGCCGAGGCCAGCTCACGACTCGGCGGAAGCTTCGTTCCCGGCTCGAAGTAACCCTGATCGATGAGCTCCGAAAGTCTCTTCTGGAGCTGTTCATAGAGGGGGACATCCGAGCTCCGGTCGAGCTCCAGCTCCAATTGGACCATGCCAATGAGATATCAATTCTCCGGTTTCCCGTCAAATGTAATAGTCCAATTGGCTAATTGGGGGGCCAATTGTGCCTGATTGGATGGTGACTTTGTGAACCGGGCCGTCGAACCTCTCATAGGGGGTGCAAACCTGGCCGCGTTACGGTCAAGCTCAACGCGGTGCCTGTCGATGCGATGCTCCCTTCGGAAAACCGTTCCGATCCGTTAGGATCTTCAATGATGGGAACGAAGCCCGTCTGACTCGACCCCGGCCATAGACGCTTTCGTGACGAAGCGCGGGTTCTATAAACGATGGCTCGCGGCCAACGGACTCGCCGAAGCCGTTGGACTCGGGACGACATTCACAATAGGCAACCTGCTGGCGCCGACCCTGGAGCAGACGTCGGACGTTCCCACGGTTTTTCTGGGCGCGTTCGGGGCTGTGGTCCTCGGTATGCTTCTCGAGGGGGTCGTCGTCGGGTTCGCTCAAGAGACCGTGCTCCTTCGCGAGGTGCACGACCTGCGTCCCCGCTCGTGGATCGCAGCGACTTCTATTGGCGCAGGTCTTGCCTGGCTCATCGGGATGGTCCCGAGTACGATCTTCGCCTTGAGCTCGCCCGAATCGCACGCGCCGGCCGGGGAGCCGGGCCCCGTCCTGCAATACGCCCTGGCGGGCGTCATGGGTCTCGTCCTCGGTCCGATACTCGGTTCCGCCCAATGGGTCGTCCTGCGACGCCACATCCCGCGTGCTTTCCGGTGGCTTTGGGCCAACGCTCTGGCTTGGGCCGTCGGAATGCCCCTCATCTTTCTGGGCATGGATTTCGTCCCTTGGACCGGGCCCAAGACCGGGATCGTCCTTTCGATCTACGTCGTGTGTGGATTCGCCGGGGTCGCGGTCGGAGCGATTCACGGGTGGTTTCTCGAGCGATGGCTTCGAGATTGACTCGTGGTGGTCGCGATGGCGACTCGCTTTGCGCGCCCCCAGCGCAACCGTGCCACGATTACCTTCAGGCCGGGGCGTTGATGACGATACCGGCCCCGCCACGGCATCGAGCAGCGGCGAGGCAACCTATCGGGCGTCCTAGTTCTTCACGCCGAGCTCGTAGATTTTGGCTTCTATGAAGAGGTCCAGCAGCTCTCGGTCGATCTTGCCGGAGCTCGCTTCGGATTCCAGGATCGTGAGTGCTCTTTCCATGGGTACGGCAGGCTTGTAGGGACGATCCCTCGCGGTGAGCGCGTCATAGATATCGGAAATCGTCATCATGCGAGTCTGGGGCGGGATGTCCTCCGCGGGCAGCCGGAGCGGATAGCCGCTTCCGTCCAGCTTCTCATGGTGGCTCCGAGCTAGATCGGGAACGCCCTTGAGATCCGGAGTCCAGGGGATCGTCGAGAGGAAATCGTACGTATGGTCCACGTGGGACATGATCATTCTGTACTCGGATTCGGTGAGGCTGCCTCGGGCGATGGTCAGCGCGGTGATCTCGTCGGGCTCGAGAAACGTTTGAATGCTCCCATCCACGTCCTCGTAGCAAAGCTGCCCGAGCTCGATCAGGCGGTCGAAATCGGAGAAGCGCACCACGTTGGGTTTGTTCGCCGCCTCGACGGCTTCGCGCGCCTCGTCCACCAGCTCGAGCCGCTTTCGGAGCTCCTCTTTGGTCTGTTCGATCTGCTCCGGTGTCGCTTCACCGGCGAGGAGCCCGTCCAGAGCCCGGCGGAGATACTGGGCCTCCAGAGTACGCCGGATCGTCTTGAAGCGCTGTCGGACGGTCGATAGCTCGCCGTGATACAGCTTGGTCGCTTTGATGAGGACGCGCTCTCGCACACCGACTTTCCCGAAGTCATGAAGGAGTGCCGCGTACTTGAGCTCACGCATCTGATCGGAGCTCAATCGAAGATTCGCGTAGGAGCCGCGACCGCTCATGTTCACGACTCGCGCGAGCTCCGTCGTCATGGTGGCTACCCGCCACGAGTGCCCCTTGGTGGTCGAATCCCTGCTCTCGATGGCTTTGACCGCCGCGTCGACGAATCGGCGGAAGAGGTGCTCTTGTCCCAGGTGGAACCGGTTGTTCTCGATCGATACGGCGGCCTGGCTCGCGAGCGAGCGCACCAGGCGCTCGTCGTCCTCGTCGAATGGCAGGACCTCGTCGTCGAAGCTGGCTTGCCCCTCGAGCCGAACGTGGCGCGATCTCTTCTTGTTGATGAGCTGGAGCACTCCGGTGGTCTCTCGTTCCCGGTTCTGCATCGGCACGACCAGGACGGAGCGGGTGCGGTAGCCAATCGTCTCGTCGAAGCTGCGGTTGATGGCGAACGGCTTGTCGGCCGGTAGATCGTAAGCGTCGGGAATGTTGAGGGTCTCGCCCGTCAAGGCGACGTATCCGGCAATGCTGTCGGGGCCGATCGTGAGGATGTCCTCTTCGAACTCGAGCTGACGGGAATCGTTCTGCGCGAGACGAAAGCGCAACCAGCGACCGGTAAACCGCTTCGCGCGGCCTTCGGGAAGGGGTACGAGCTCGTCCAGGCTCGACACCAGGAACAGGCTTCCGGCATCGGCGCTCGTGATTTCTCGTGCCTTGCCCAGTATGAGATTCAGCAAACGCTCGTGATCGTGCTCGGCGGAGAGTGCGATCCCGATCTCGTGCAGCTCCTCGAGCTGGCGGGCCTTCTGCTGCGCGGCGGTTTGAGAGGCCTCGAGAGAGAGCTGGTTGTCGAGGAAGCGGGTCGCGCTTCCGAGCTTTCGCCGAAGCTCGCGTTGTCCGGGGTTTCTCGGAACGAGGTCGAAGAGAAGCTCGTCGAGCTCACAGTTGCCGGGATCCGCCGAGAGCGCGATGACGGGAAGTACCACGCCGGCCGTGCGGGCAGCGAAAGCTCGCACCGCCTCGTATTGCTCGTGGAGAAGATCCTCGTCGATGAGCAGTACGCCGAAGGCTCGGGCGTCCAGCTTCTGGATCCGTTTCACGCAGAAGCTTTCGAAGACTTCGGGGTATTCTTCGGGGGACAACAATCCTGGCTCTGTCGTCCACAGCAGAATGGGGTGCATTTCGCCTCTCGTGCTGTCGTCAGGGGGGATGAATCGTATGCTACCGACTGGGGGGCGGTTCGGTCAAGCCTGACCGGCGTCCGGGGTCGCCGCTCGCGCAGGCTGAGATGCCTTTCTTGTCAGCCTGCTAAGGGCGCCGGATCGCTCGAGCGGCTCGCTCGAAGATGTCGGTGAGGTCGGCCGACCCCTCCAAGGTCGATATGGCGCGAGGGGGTGCTGGAGTTCGAGGCGGGTCTCGGAGCTGAAGGCGCCAGACTCCGACGTCGTGCCAACGATCGAGTTTGTAGCCGATCCTCTCGAACATCCCGACTCGGCAGAAGCCCATCGATTCGTGCAAGGCGACGCTCGCGGTGTTGGGAAGAGCGATGACCGCTATTGCCGTCGTGAATCCCTGCAGGTTCAGACAACCGAGTAGCGCGGCGTACAGCCCCCGGGCGACTCCCCTTCGCTGGTGCTTCGAGCTGACATAGACGGTCGTCTCCACCGACCATTGGTAAGCGGCTCGCCCCCGGAAAGGCGACGCGTAGGCGAAGCCCATGATCGCGGCTCGGTCTTCGCACACGAGCCAGGGTAACCGCTCCAACGTCAGCCGTATGCGGTCACGGTACTGTGCGAGCTCGGGCGCCGCGAGCTCGAACGAAATCGCGGTTTCCCGAACGATCGGGGAGTAGATCTCGAGCAGGGCGGGCGTGTCGTCTTCGCACACCAGGCGAATCCTGGGACTCATGATCGACGTCGGCGCACGAGATGGATCCCGAGAAAGATCAGTCCCGCGCCGCCGAGCTTGAGTGGCCCCACCGGCTCACCAAGGGTCAACCAGGCGACGGTGAGGGCTGCCACCGGCGTGAGGTTCGCATAGATCGCAGTCTGGGTCGGGCCGATTCGTGACACGGCGAAGTACCACAGAGAATAGGCGACGACGAGAGCAAAGACGAAAGAGAAGATCGTGGCCCCCCACGTGGAGGCGGGCACCGCCGCCGGGGAGATTTCGAACAGGCGGGGCAGTCCCAGGGGAAGCAGGAACGTCGTTCCCAGGGCCATGGCATAGGCATTCGTTTTGAAATGCCCATAGGCGTCCACGACCGGCTTTCCGAGCACGGTGTAGAGGGACCAGCACAAGGTAGCTCCCAGAATAAGCCAGTCACCGGACGCGCCATGACCGAGCCGGGCCGAGTCGCGCACGACGAGTCCCACGCCAACCGCCGAGATCGCGATGCCGAGCCAGGTGATCGTTCGGGGTCGCTCCACTCGCAGGAGGACGCTCAGAAGAGCGACGAACGCCGGGGTCATGCCAAGAAGCATCGCCGAGCTCGAGGCGGTAGTCTCGTGAATCCCGTGAATGAACAGGAGCTGGTAGATCGTGTGTCCAATCAGCGCAAGGAGCAAGAGCCTGAAGAGGTCTTGCCGTCGCACGCGGGGACCGCCTCGGAGGCGAGTGAGCACCAGTAGCACGGCCGAGGCTCCGATGAGCCTCACCGTATTGAAAGCGAGAGGCGAGAGGTGAACGAGCGCTGCCTTGACGACGCTGAAGTTGACCGCCCAGATGATGACCGTGCCGACGAGCGCGGCGTCGACCGAGGCGGTGCGGCCCTCTTCGCGCAGGCTACATCATCCGCTTCAGGATTCGCGCGCCCTGCTCTTTGGTGAGTCCCGGCTTGCGATGAGCGATGGGTCCACCCTCGTCCAGCACCGGCTCGAGCTCGTGGAGCGTCGGGACTTCCTCGTTCTTGAAGAACAAGCCGGTATAAATCGTGTCGTCCCATTCCATCGCTTTCTCGCAAGCCGACTTCCAGTCCGTGGGGTCGTGACCCTCGTCCTCGAGCTTCTTGATACGGCCACGGAAGAAGTCATAGGTGTTGTCGTGGTTGAACGTAACGCAGGGGCTGAATACGTCGACGAGAGAGAATCCCTTGTGAAGGATCGCTTCGCGGATGAGAGTCACCAGCTGCTTTCCGTGTCCGGAGAATCCTCGTGCCACGTAAGTCGCGCCGTTCATGATCGAGGATGTGATCGGGTTGACCGGGCGCTCGAGGTTGCCAAAGGGGGTCGACTTGGTCTTCATGCCCAGGCTGCTCGATGGGCTGACCTGTCCCGTGGTGAGACCGTAAATCTGGTTGTTCATGACCAGGTAAGTCAAGTCGACGTTCCGTCGAGCCGTATGGGCGAAATGGTTCCCGCCGATCCCGTAGCCATCGCCGTCACCCCCGGTCGCGATCACGGTGAGCTCGTGATTCGCAAACTTCGCGCCGGTCGCAACCGCGAGGGCGCGGCCGTGCAGCGTGTGCATGCCGTAGGTGTTGATGAAACCGGGAAAGTTCGACGAGCAGCCAATGCCGGAAACGCAGAGCACCTCGTGAGGCCTGCGACCGAGCTCGGCGAGCGCTTTCTGAACCGCATTCAGCAGGCCGAAATCGCCACAGCCGGGACACCAATCGGGGTCGACCTTGCCCTTGAAGTCTTTGGGCTTCAATTCCGTCAGGGTCGTGGTTGCCATTTGCCTTGTCTCCCTATCTTTTTCTCAGACCAGTATCTCCTGGTACGGGACGAATACGTCGCGCTCGACGTCTTTCTTCTCTCCGAGATGATCGAGCACGCCGTTCACCACGTGGTGGGGTTGGAACGGCTCGCCATCGTATTTTCGGATGTGTCCCTGCGCCGTGATACCCGTTTCGCTCCGCAGGTACCGGTAGAACTGGCCCGAGTGGTTGTTCTCTACCACGATGATCTTCTTGGCTTTCGAAAGTGCCCGGGTGACGGCGTCGGAGTGGAACGGTTTGATCCATTTGATCGAAAGCTGGTTCGCCGTCACGCCCCGTCCTTCGAGGAGGTCGCGAGCTTCGGCGAGCACTCCGTGCGTCGAGCCCCAGCCGACGAGAGTGACGTCGGCATCGTCTGGACCCTCGATCTTCGGCGCCTCGACCTTGTCGAAGAACGACGCGAGCTTGCGAGCACGTTTCTCGACCATCTTCCGGCGCTTGTGGGGATTGGTGAACTCGTCGGAGATGAGTACGCCGTCCTCGTCGTGCTCGTCGGTGGCGACGACGTGCACGTAGCCCTCGAGCCCGGGAACGGCGCGAGGGGAGATGCCAGTACTCGTGTCTTTGTAGCGCTCGTAACCGTCGCTCGCATTGCCGTCGAGGATGAGGGCGCCGCGCTCGATGGACGGCTGCATGTCGACTTCGTCGGGGTCCACGCTGAACGTCCCCTCGGATATCAAGAGGTCGGAAAGGACGATGCCGGGGCATTGGTAGAGATCGACCAGATTGAACAGCTCGGGGATCGTGTCGAATGCATCGAGGGCGTTCTTCGGGGCAACGACGATCCGCTCGAAATCGCCCTGGCTCGCGCCGAGCACCTGCCACAGGTCCCCCTGCTCGGTCTTCGTCGGAACCCCCGTCGATGGGCCAGCCCTTTGCACGGTGACGAAGACCACGGGGATCTCCATCATCGCCGCGGCCCCCAACGCCTCGGTCATGAGCGCAAACCCCCCGCCGGATGTGCCGCACATCGCCCGCGCACCCGTGTGCGCTGCTCCGATGACCACGTTGGCGACGCCGATCTCGTCTTCGATTTGTCGGACCATGATGCCGAGCTCGCGTGCGTTCTTGGCCATCCAGTGCAGGATGCCCGAAGAGGGGCTCATCGGATAGGCCGCGTAGAATTTCACGCCGGCCGCGGCGGCTCCCATCGCGAGCGCATCGTTTCCCGTCCAGACGGCGAGAGGCTTCTTTCCCTGCGGCAGCCGTTTCTTGAATGGGTGGAAGTGCTCCTTCGCGTAGTCGAAGCCAGCCCTCGCCATGCTCACGTTCTCTTCGACGACTTCCTGGCCTTTCCTTCCGAACTGGAGCTTCAAGGTCTCCTCTAGCACCGCGAAATCGGCGCCCATCAGGTTCAGCATGGCTCCGAGGCCTACGGTGTTTTGCACCAGCTTGTTCCGGTTGTCGTTCGTCAACTCCTTGACCGGCAGTCCGCAAAGCTCGACGCCGGAAGCGACTTCCGCCGGACTCACGTCGTCGCTGTTGAAGATGACGTGGCCTCCGTCGCCGAGATGTCTAGCGTGGCGCGTCATCGTGTCCTGATTGAGACAGAGCAGCAAGTCGAGCCCGTCTCCATGGGTGAGGACTTCCTCGTCGCTCACGCGAACGGTAAGCAGGATGTGCCCCCCGCGAATGATCGACTGGTAGGCGTTGTAGGCGTGCAGGTGAAGACCTCGGCGCACGAAGATTCGCGCCAGAATGTTGCCAGGTGTCGCGATGCCCTGGCCCGCCGCCCCGCCGATGGCGAAGGCGAAATCGTACCCATTCGACATGTTGCCTCCGTAGAGCCGTTCTCGAGTCGTGAAGTTCGAGTCTCGAACCGCACCGTCGCGCGCATCGTACCACCGAGGTGGCCTCGGCGAAAGTTGCTTCGAGCTCTCCGCGCCGGAACCCAGCATTATGGGCGAATCGCCAGCCAAATGCCAGCTCGTTCGAGCGGTCTCGAAGTCGACCGGTTGTTTTCTGGTCTACCCACCCTCGCCGCTGTCGCTTTTCCGAGCTTTCGAATATAGACTGTTGACTATCAACTCTGAATCCGAAGTTCCGAACGAGGCCGACGGTGCCGGCTGCCTCCGTCATGACTACGGCGGCCCCGCCGAAGCTTTAGCGAGGGCGGGTTCGAGGCGGAGCCTCGCGGGACCGAACGGTTAGATGCAAGGTCGCCTGGCAAGGAGCGCCGTCAATACCACGGTCGCGATGGCAGTGTTTCTCGCCGCGTTCGGACTCTACGTCGTTACCGGCCCCTCGGACGTTGCCTGGATGGCGGGCGCAGAGTATCAGAGGCGCGTGGTGCAGGCGGACATCGGCGAGGGTCCTTGGCATCAGCCTCTGTTCGTCTCGCTTTCGCAGCCGTTTCTTGCGCTCCCCTGGGACGGACTCGCCCGGCGCGCCAACTGGGCAGCAGCGTTCTTCGCGGCCGGCGCCTGCTTGTTCGTTTACCTGTTGATGAAAATGCTGTTGCAGATGGCGCCTCAGTTCATCGCGCGCCGCGTTGGGGTTCTTGCCGCCGTGACCCTGGGGGTCTCCCATACGTTGTGGATGAGGGCAGTGACGCCCGGGCCCGAGCCGCTCGATGCCTGTCTGCTCGCGGCAATGCTCTTCTTTCTCATCCGTTTCGCCAACATCGGAGGAGCGCACAATCTCTACCTTGGAAGCGGTATCCTCGGACTCTCGTTCGCCAACAACCTGCTGATGCTCTTCGTCACGCCGATCGTCCTGCTCTACGCGAGGTTCATTCAACCGCCGTTGACGAGAAACCCAGGCGCCGTGCGCTTGCGGGGTCTCGTGGTCTTCCTGGTGACCGCCGCGCTCGGGCTCGGGCTGACGGCGTCCACCTGGTTTGCACGGCAAGGATTCACCATCCCCGCCGAGCAATGGGAATGGTTGACGTTCTGGAACCGCATGAGCCTCACCTGGACAGCGCCACTTCAGGAGTCGCTCACGCGATTCGGGACGATGCTTCTACTCAACTTTCCGCCGTGGACGGCTCTCGTAGGTGTTCTGGGGCTCTTCGAGCTCTACCGTCGCCAGAAGTACGTGTTCTGGCTCGTCTTTCCGATGTTCGTCCTATACGGCTTTCTCGTCGCGACGCTCGACCTGGAAGCGCCCATCCCATCCTATTTGCCGGTATGGACGCTCTTCTCGCTGATGGTCGGGTTCGGGTGGTGGAGGCTCCTGGCGGGGCGGAACTGGAAAGGCTTCGCCGCCGCTCTTCTCTTGTCGGCCTCACCCGCAGTCGTCTATCGTTTCGCCCCGGTCGCGGTCCGCTACGCGAGGATGGAGCTACGCGCCCGAGCGCTCCTGGACGTTCCTCTCGAGCTTCCCCTCGACCCGCTCGCGTTTCAACTGAATCCCGACCGTCGGAAGCTGCCCCAAGCGAGAGAATTCGCTCTGAACGCACTCCAGGCCCTCCCGGAGCAGGCGATCGTGATCTCGCCGTCCCGGGCGAGCGAGCTGGTTCTCGCGCCGATGCGTTACGTTGCCGAAGTCGAGGGCGAGAGCACGACTCGCTTCGTCTCCATGGGAACCGACGCGGCAAACGCTCTCGGGACCCTCACCGCCGATCTCGACACGAGTCCGGTGTTCGCGATGGGGCTACACCCGCCTCATGAAGCCGTAACCGCGCTTCTTTCCACCCACCATTTTCGGGCCGAAGGGTACTGGTTCCGACTCGTATCCAAGAACGACTCGAGCCGCGTTCTCGACGACAGACCTCTATCAGGGGCTCGGGACGATGCTCTCGATGACTCGCACCTCGTCGGACTCTGGTATGGCTACGTCGAGCCCCAGGGTTACCCGCTCTCCCTCGATATCGTTGGAGGGCGGGGGAATTTGTCCGGTACCGCCGTGCTCAACGCCGAGGGCGCTCGTCCGTGGCAGGCATCGTTCACGCGACTGTCGTCGACCGTTGGGACGGTGCTGGGTAGCGCCGAGCTCGGGGAGCCCAACGGCGACAAAGTTCACTTCCACATCGACGCTCGCCAAACGGGCAACAAGCTGCAGGGCTCCTGGAGCCTGTTCGAGATTCCCAGGCTCGCGGGAACCTTCGTCGTCTGGAAGCAGGAGTCGAATCCGCCGTTATTGTCTCGGCGCTAGATATTCAGCCCGTCTGCTGCTTGCGAAAGGCTTCCGGCTGGATGCCGTACTTCTTCATCACGTCGTAGAAGTCCTTACGATCCTTCTTGGCCAGTCGCGCGGCTTGAGAAATGTTCCCCTGGCAGATACGGAGCACCTGAGAGATGTACTCCTTCTCGAACTCACGCTTGGCATCCTTGAAGGACTGGAACTTGTTCGACGAGACGGGAACGTGGAAGAAGAGGTCTTCCGCGGTGATGACGTTGTTGCGAGTGAGCACCATCGCCTGCTTGACCTTGTTCTTGAGCTCGCGAATGTTCCCCGGCCACTGGTAAGTCATCATCTTCTGGATCGCGGCGGGTGAGAACCCCTCGACCCCCTTCCCCAGCTCCTTGTTGAACTCAGTGAGGAAGTGGTTGATGAGGAGCGGGATGTCCTCCTTCCGATCGCGCAGCGGCGGAAGGTGGATGGGGATCACGTTCAGCCGGTAGAAGAGGTCCTCGCGGAACGTCTTCTCCGAGATCGCCTGGATCAGGTCCTTGTTGGTGGCGGCGATGACGCGAACGTCGACTTTGATGGCCCGGGTCGACCCGATACGCTTGAACTCGCCGTCCTGGAGGACGCGCAGGAACTTCACCTGAAGGGGTAGCGGCAGCTCTCCGAGTTCGTCGAGGAACAGCGTCCCCCCGTGCGCCTCCTCGAAGAGGCCTTTCTGATCGGTGCGGGCGTCCGTGTAGGCGCCCTTCACGTGTCCGAAGAGCTCGTTCTCGATCAGGTTCTCGGGAATCGCGCCGCAGTTCTCGACGACGAAGGGCCGATCGGCCCGCTTGCCCGTGTAGTGGATGGCTC
>DASPGQ010000058.1 GCA_035620555.1 Vicinamibacteria bacterium | reverse complement strand
GAGGATGGTGCCGCCGCGCAGGAGGATGTCGTAGCTATCCGGTTGCGCCTGGAGCGAGGCTCCCAGGGCTGACGCGGCGATGAAGACGAAGAGGTTCTGCCGCCCCATGATGGGCATTCTACAAAGCCGGCCGCGGCTCCGTGAAGGCATCCATGCCGCCTCGGGTGCGTTGACGAAAGCGGACTGCCGCCCGGTCCGGGAGCAGGTCGGGGAGCATCTAGAGGAGCGTGGTTGCCACCGAGGTGAGCCCGTCGCAAGGAGTTCTCGTCACGGAAACATCACCTCGGCGACGCCCCCGAAGCCACGCTCAGATCGTGCAGCTCATGTCGGCGCCGCAGCACTGCGGCGATTTGATCTTGCCATGCCCCTCGGGGCACTTGGCGATGTCGACTTTCTTGCCGGCTTCGAGGGTCAGCGTATCGTGGACGAGCTCCGCCCCACATTTGCCACAGGTCATGGTGCCGACGCTCATCCCGCACTTCTCACACGTGTACATTGCCATCTTCCAAGTTCTCCTCAAGAAAGAGTACGTTGGAGCAGATCCTGTCACAATCCGCGTGGGTTGTCATACTCGCGGCTCTGGAGACGACATGCGTGGTCGCTGTCTTTGAGCGCACGACGCCGACTTGAAAACGGAGCTCTTCTCGAGACGGTCCCGGATCGTTTCTCCGCGCGCTCGAAAACCAGGTGGATATGCCAGTAAATTCTTCTGCTCCATCCCCGTAGTTTTTCGAGTTCCCCTGTACCGAGCGCATCCCATAATCTCGTTCGCGCGCGAGCCGACGCCTGGAGACCTGGAGCGCATCGAAGAGACGCTCGCGATCGCAGGCTGAGAGGAGACGAACCATGGCGAACGGCATGAACGGCGCCGAGCTCAAACGACTTGGCGAGGCACGCCAAAAAGATGTTCCCTGGCGGAAGTGGGGGCCCTACCTCAGCGAACGGCAATGGGGCACGGTCCGCGAAGACTACAGCGACAACGGTGATGCCTGGAGCTACTTTGGCTACGATCAGGCGCGCTCCCGCGCCTACCACTGGGGTGAAGACGGGCTGGCCGGTCTCTCCGACGAGAAGCAGCGGCTGTGTTTCGCCGTCGCTCTGTGGAACGGCGCGGATCCGATCCTCAAGGAACGCCTCTTCGGTTTGACCAATGCCGAGGGCAATCATGGCGAGGACGTGAAGGAGTACTACTACTACCTCGACTCGACGCCCACCCACTCTTACATGAAGTGGCTCTACAAGTACCCCCATCGCGCCTACCCGTACGAGGACCTGGTGAATACGAACCGGGGCCGCTCGCGCGCCGAGCTCGAGTACGAGCTCATCGACACCGGCATCTTCGAAGACGATCGCTACTTCGACGTCTTCGTGGAGTACGCGAAGGCCGGGCCCGAGGACGTGCTCGTCCGGATCACCGCGCAAAATCGGGGACCGGAAGCGGCGACGATCCATATTCTCCCCACCCTTTGGTTCCGGAACACGTGGATGTGGTGGCCGGATCCGCCGAAGCCCTCTCTTCGGGTGGACGAGGCGCGAAAGGGATCCCGGGTGGTCGTCGCCTCCCACGCCGAGCTCGGAGAGCGATGGCTTTACGTGGATGGGGAAGTCCCTCTGCTGTTCACCGAGAACGAGACCAACAATCGGCGCCTCTTCGGTGGGGAGAACTCCGGGCCCTACGTCAAGGATGGGATCAACGACTATGTCGTTCTTGGAAATGCCGACGCGGTCAACCCGAAGTCCGGCACCAAGGTGGCCGCACACCACCGGCTCGAGGTGAAGGCGGGAGGGCAGGCCGTGCTGCGGCTCCGTCTGAGCGACGTCCCTCCAACGTCTTCGAAGGATCCGTTCTCGCGGTTCGACGAAACGTTCGATGCCCGTCGGGGGGAAGCCGATGATTTCTATGGTGCGTTGACCCCGAAGGCAGCCACGGAGGACGAAGCGAGGGTGATGCGGCAGGCGCTTTCCGGAATGCTGTGGACTAAGCAGTACTATTTCCTCGACGCCGACAAGTGGCTCGAAGAACACGGAGTCGAGCCTTTCGCTACTTCGAGTACGGTGCGCAACCGCGCATGGGACCACATGGTCAACGACGACGTCATCTCCATGCCCGACAAGTGGGAGTACCCCTGGTACGCGGCGTGGGACCTCGCGTTCCACACCGTGGCCCTGGCCACCGTCGACGTGGATTTCGCCAAGCAGCAGCTCGACCTGATGCTGCGGCCGAGGTATCTCCACCCGAGCGGCCAGATTCCCGCCTACGAGTGGAATTTCAGCGACGTGAACCCGCCGGTGCATCCCTGGGCGTCGCTGTTCCTCTACCGGACGGAGCAAGCCCGGCAGGGCGAAGGCGACGTTCGGTTCCTCAAACGTGCCTTCGGAAGGCTCCTCGCGAACTTCACCTGGTGGGTGAACCGTAAGGACCGTTTCGGCAAGAACGTCTTCGAGGGAGGCTTCCTCGGCCTCGACAACATCGGGGTCTTCGATCGCTCGGCCCCGCTTCCGACCGGGGGCCATCTCGAGCAAGCGGACGGCACGGCCTGGATGGCGCTCTTCAGCCAGAACATGCTTGAGATGGCGATCGAGATCGCCGCCGTCGACGAGACTTACGGGGACCTCGCCGCGAAGTTCGTCGACCACATCCTGTGGATCGGTCACGCGATGAACCGGGTGGGCGCGGAAGGCATGTGGGACGAGGAGGACGGCTTCTACTACGACGTGCTTCGCCTTCCCGACGGGAGTGCGCAGCGGCTCAAAGTGCGATCGATGGTGGGCCTTCTCCCGCTCTGCGCCGCGACCGTCATCGAGCCCTGGCAGCGCGAACGGGTACCTTCGGTCACGGCCGCCCTCACCGAACGGGCCCGCCGCCGCCCGGAGCTCCTGGCAAGCCTCCATCCCACCGGACCGGGCCACCGGGGCCACGCCGACCGCGGCATGATCGCCCTCGTCAATCCCGATAAGCTGCGCCGGATTCTCGGGCGCATGCTGGACGAGAACGAGTTCCTGAGTCCCTACGGGATCCGGGCGCTCTCGCGTTACCATCTCGAGCACCCCTTCGTCTTCCAGGTAGACGGCGGTGAGTACCGCGTCTCATACCTTCCCGGGGACTCCGACTCGGGAATGTTCGGCGGCAACTCCAATTGGCGCGGTCCGGTCTGGATGCCGGTGAACGCGCTGCTCATCCGGGCGCTCTTGAATTTCTACGCCTACCACGGTGACGCTTTCCAGGTGGAGTGCCCGACGGGCTCGGGGCGGCAGATGAATCTTTTCGAGGTCGCCCGGGAGATCGCAAACCGCCTGACGCGGATCTTCCTGCGCGACGCGAACGGGCGCCGGCCGGTCTTCGGGGGAGCCGAGAAGTTCCAGACCGATCCGAACTTTCGGGACCATCTTCTGTTCTATGAGTACTTCCACGGTGACAACGGAGCTGGCGTCGGGGCGAGCCACCAGACGGGTTGGACCGGGCTCGTGGCGACTCTCGTGGAGCTCTTCGGAACCCTGGACGGGCCACGGTTTCTCGAGGTGGGGAAGGAGGCGGCATTCGAGCGGAAGGCGCGACCGCGCCTCAACCGTTGACGGGCCCGTCTCCACACATGGGACTTACTCGATATCCTTCGCTACTGCAAATCAACACGCGCGTGCGGCTTTCCGAGCTCTCGAACGATCTGGGTCGCCCGGCTACGCTCGACGACGTGTCGGACAACGAGTTGGACCAGATGGCCGCCGATGGCTTCTGCTTGGTCTGGTTCCTCGGAGTCTGGCAGACGGGTGATGCGGCGCGGCGCGTCTCCCGGTCCAAGGCGGAATGGCTCGACGAGTATCGGCGGGTCCTCGGCGACCTTCGCGAGGAAGACGTCACCGGTTCCTGCTTCGCCGTACGCGACTACCGGGTCCACGAGGACTTCGGCGGTGACGATGCTCTCGCACGCCTGCGGGAGCGGCTCCGGAGCCGCGGTCTCCGTCTGATCCTCGACTTCGTCCCCAACCACATGGCACCGGACCACGCCTGGGTCGTGCAGCACCCCGAGTACTTCGTACCGGGGACCGAAGAGCAGATGGCCGGAAAACCACAGAACTGGGGCCGCGCTGGCGAGCGGATCCTCGCATACGGCCGCGACCCGTATTTCGACGGCTGGCCCGACACGTTCCAGTTGAACTATGGCAGTCCGGAGCTTCAGGACGCGATGCTGGGCGAGCTATCTCGGATCTCCCGGCAATGCGACGGAGTGCGTTGCGATATGGCGATGCTCGTCCTTCCCGAAGTCTTCGAGAGAACCTGGGGCATCCTGGCCCGGCCGTTCTGGCCGTGGGCAACCGCCGCCATTCGCAAGGAAATTCCGGGCTTTCTCTTCCTCGCCGAGGTCTACTGGGATCTCGAGTGGACACTCCAACAGCAGGGATTCGACTACACGTACGACAAGACGCTCTACGACCGCCTCGAGCGTGGCGGCGCACGAGAGGTCCGGGAACACTTCCACGCGGGTCTCGACTACCAGGACCATCTCGTGCGCTTCCTCGAGAACCACGACGAGCCCCGGGCGGCGGCGACCTTTCCGGAGCACGACGTGCATCGAGCGGCGGCGGTTCTCACGTTCTTCTCGCCGGGGCTCCGTTTCTTTCACCAGGGACAGCGCGAAGGGAGGAAGGTTCGCATTCCGGTTCACCTCGGGCGCGGAACTTCGGAGCCGGTCGACGAGGCGATCCGTGATTTCTACGCCCAGCTTCTTCGCTGCCTGCGCGATCCGGCCTTTCACGAGGGGAGCTGGCAGCTACTCGAGTGCCGTCCGGCGTGGGACGGGAACGCTTCCTGGTACGCTTTCATCGCGTTCTCCTGGCGTGGACCCGGGCCCCGCCGTCGTCTCGTCGCCGTCAACTATGCCCCGCATCGAAGCCAGTGCTACCTCGATATTCCGTGGAACGATCTGAAGGGCTGGAGCTGGCGGCTCGCCGACCGGATGGGCGACGACGTCTACGACCGGGCCGGAGACGAGCTTCAGGAACGCGGCCTCTACCTCGACATGCCGGCTTGGGGGAGTCACGTATTCGCCATGGAGCCGCTCGACGACACCGGCGGGCCCGACGCATAAACGTCCACGACCTGGCCTTCGGAGGTCGCTCGGCTATCGCGCTACCAATCTGATAGGCTTCGTCGTCGCTCGGGGCGATTCGGGCCTGAAGCGAGTTGCAAGGAGGAAACGAGATGCGGCCACGCGAAAAGACCTGGTTGTTCCTGGCGATGGGCCTCGGCTTTCTCGCGGGCGCCTGTGCGCCCGGCTCCGAGCCGGAGGGAACAGCGGCAGGCGCGGCGGACGTGGACGCGACTCGCTCGACGAGCCCCGGCGTTCCGTCCTTCGAGTTCGATCCGAGCTGGCCGCAGGCGATGCCCGATCAGTGGATCATCGGCTCGGTGACGGGTGTGTTCGTCGACGCGAACGACCACGTATGGGTAACCCAGCTTCCCGAGACGCTGACTGACGAGGAGATCGCGGCGGCGCAAGAGCCTCCTCTGGCCACGTGCTGTGTGCCCGCTCCGACCGTGATCGAGCTCGATGCGCGGGGCAAAGTCGTTCAAGGCTGGGGCGACACGTCCCAGGACGTCTCCATCTACCCGCGGAATCCGCACGGCATCTTCGTCGATCACAACGACTTCGTCTGGATCGGCACTTTCCGTCACCATCGAGTCATGAAGTTCACGCGGAGCGGCGAGCACGTCATGACCATCGGAGAATATGACGAGAACGCCGGAAGCAACGACAAGGAGCTTCTCGGCGGGCCGGCGGGCATCTGGGTCGACCCGACGACGAACGAAGCCTTCATCGCTGATGGCTATCGAAACCGGCGCGTCGTCGTGTTCAACGGTGAGACCGGGGAGTACCTCCGTCACTGGGGTGCCTACGGCGAGCCCCCTGTCGACGATTACGAGTTCGACTACGCGGCGCGCGGTGCGGACGACGAACCGCCACGGCAATTCTCGACCGTGCACGGCCTCACCGGCTCGTCCGACGGCATGATTTATGTGGCCGACCGGCGCGGCAATCGCATTCAAGCCTTCCGCCAGGGCGGTGAGTTCGTCATGGAGCGCACCATCGAGCCCACGACGCGTCTGTCCGGCTCCGCTTTCGTCATCGTGCTCTCTCCCGATCCAGAAGAGCAGTGGCTCTACCTCGCCGATGGCACGAATCACAAGGTCTGGATCCTCCAACGCGAGAGCCTCGAAGTCGTGGGATCGTTCGGTCAGGGCGGCCACTTCGCCGGCCAGTTTCTGCGGCCCCACGGAATGAGCGTCGACTCGCACGGAAACCTCTACGTGGGCGAGGCCTCGACCGGCCGCCGCGTGCAGAAGTTCAGCCTGCGCTGACGCTGCTGCAGGGGGAGAACGACGACGTCACTTCATGGGATCCGAGTGAACGTCATGATCCAGTTGGTCTCCCATTCTCTGGTGCCCTCGTCGAGATAGGCCTGCTCCCAGGTCGCCGAAGTGCTGGTGATGTCTTTCCAGAGAAAACGCATCTTGACTGCCCGTCCCCGGTAAACCTCTTCGCCAAAGAATTCCCCTCGGCCGTTCTCGAATCGGCCTTCGACCTGAAATCGGAGCTCCGGGTTGCGACTGTCGACCCACCAGATCGCCCAACGTTCCGTCCTCGGGTCGTAGAGGCGGATGCTGTTGCCCTCGAACGGGCCGTTCCAATCCGCGGTGAAGCGATCCACGTTTCCCAGCCCGTTGGCGATCGGCCGCACTTCGTCGAGAACGGCCTCGAACTCCGTCCATTCTTCGGCGCCGACGAGCCGCTCGATGAGGACGCGGTTGTGGACCTGCCAGCGTTTCCCGAGCAGAAAATCGAAATCCCCTGGGCCAGCAGTAAACGTCAGAACCGTCAATATGAGCATCATCTCGCCTTCATCGTTCGCCTCTAAATGCGTCGAAACGCCTCCGTCGTCAAGGTCCAATCGGCCGTTGTCATTGGGTGCCATTTGAACGGCGCGCGGGGCCGTGCCATGCGTCGAGGCCATCAAGCGGTTTACTCGGATTGAACCCCGCTTTGTTTCCCACCTACAATTCGCCCGACCAGCAGGTAGACATGATTGGCCGGACGCTCTCCCACTACAAGATTCTGGAGAAGCTTGGCTCCGGTGGCATGGGCGACGTCTATCTGGCTGAGGACACCCAGTTGGATCGCAAGGTTGCTTTCAAGATCCTCCCTCCAGAAATGGCGGAGGACGAGAAGCTGAGAGAACGCTTCAAGCGGGAAGCCAAGGCCATCGCTGCACTGGACCATCCGAACATCGTTCAAGTTTTTTCAGTCGAGGAAGCCGAGGGCATCCACTTCATCACGATGCAGCTCGTTCAAGGCGAGACCTTGAAGACGCTACTTCCCAAGGACGGGTTGCCCCTGAGCAAGTTCTTCGACATCGCGATTCCGCTTGCCGACGCCGTGGCTGCCGCGCACCAGGAGGGCATCACCCACCGGGACCTCAAGCCTGACAATTTGATGGTGAGCGAAGACGGTCGAGTGAAGGTGCTCGATTTCGGACTGGCGAAGCCGACCGGAGGAGTCTCTGGGGCGGGCTCGGTGAGCGAGCTTCGCACGGCGGCGAGAACGGAAGTGGGAGTGATCGTCGGAACCCTGAATTACATGTCTCCCGAGCAGGCGCAGGGAAAATCCATGGATGCCCGCTCGGACATCTTCTCCCTCGGCATCGTTCTTTACGAGATGCTGACCGGACGTCGTCCTTTCGGGGGCGAGACGTCGGCGGAGGTCCTGTCTTCCATCATCAAAGACGCGCCGCCTCCGGTGACGACGACAAAGAGGGAGGTGCCGCGAGAGCTCGCGCGTCTCATCCAGCGCTGTTTGGTCAAAGAGCCTGGCCGCCGCCTCCAATCCGCCCTCGATCTGCGAAACGAGCTCGAGGAGCTCAAGAAGGACCGGGACCTGGGAAGGCACAGGACGCCTGCTTCGACTTGGATAATGCGGGGCGCGGCCGTTGCCGGGTTGTTGGCTGTTGTGGCGTTCCTTTGGAACCTGGTTCCGGGAGAAAGGATCCCTCGTTTCGTCAACGCCGTCCAGGTGACCTCGGCAGTGGGTGTCGAGGAGTACCCCGCGTGGTCACCCGACGCCCAAATACTCGCGTATCAATCGAATCAGAGCGGCAACTGGGATATCTGGGTGGCACCGATTGGGGGAGAGCCGCTGAACCGGACGGGAGATTACGAAGGCGATGATCGACTTCCCTCCTGGTCGCCGGACGGGAGTCGCATCGCGTTCCTCTCCGCGAGAGATGGCGGGGGCGTTTACGAAATGTCGGCCCTGGCGGGAACGCCCCGGAAGGTCTCGAGTGTTAACGCGCTCTACACGAGTCGTCCCCAGTGGTCGGCGGACGGGGACGAGCTGAGCTATTCCGGTATCGAGATCCTCGACGCCGACGAGCCCGTTTTCGTCGAGATCGTGTCCCTTCGCGGGGATGAGTCCCGCCGGATTCCATTGCCGGAGCTCCCAAACCTGGTATGGGACTTGAGCTGGTCTCCTGACGGACGATTCCTCGCCTTTGTTGATGCAGGAGGGAGCACCGAAACGGCCGAAGTTACTCGACTCGGGGTTCTCCGCCTCAGCGATGGAGAAGTCCTTTTCCGCACGGACGGCCGTACCAACGACCGGAGCCCCAATTGGTCGTCCGACGGAAGGACTCTCTACTTCGTTTCCAATCGCGGGGGCGCGATGGACCTCTGGGCGCAGCCTCTCGCCGAGGATCGAACCGCGATCGATCCGCCGGCGCCTCTGACGACAGGAATGGGTTTTCGAAACGTGCAGCTTTCTCCCGACGAAATCCGGTTGGCCTATTCCAAGGGACGCCCTGTTTCCAACGCCTTTCGGATCTCCTTATCGGCCGAGCGTCCCGTCACCTGGGCTGACGCCGAACAGCTGAGCTTCGACCAGGCCTTTGTCGAGTTCCTCGACATCTCCCAGGACGGCGATCGCCTGCTCGTCAGCTCCGACCGCGCCGGCAATCCGGATCTATGGCTCATGTTTCTCCAGACGGGCGAGCTGAGGCAGCTGACCACGGATATTGCACCGGATTGGAATCCCCGTTGGTCACCAGACGAAAGGGATATCGCCTTCTACAGCCATCGAAGCGGGAATCGGGACATCTGGATCATGCCAGCGAGCGGCGGTTCGAGTCGCCAGCTCACAAGAAACGACGACGAGGATTGGCTTCTTTCCTGGTCGCACGACGGAACGAAAGTCGCCTACCTTTCCAGTCGCGGCATGAAGCCCTGGGTGGTTCCCGCCGACGGTGGCGAGCCCCGACAGTTAAGGGAGTACGCCGTTGATTTCGCGCTCGAGTGGTCGCCGGATGGCAAATGGCTGGCGTTCGTCGGCGAGGCCGATCTAGGGCCTTACGTGTGGCGTGTGCCCGTCGAGGGCGGAGAGCCGGAGAGGCTCACCAAAGGACAGGTTCGGACGTTCCGGTGGGCACGGGATGGCAAGAAGATTTACTATCTCGGCCGAGGTGACCGGGCGGGGACCATCTGGGAGCTCTCTCTCGAGGACGGCTCGGAGCATCCCCTGACCGACTTCGTTGGACGGCGCGGTTCTCTGGGTGGGCTCGGCCTCTCGACCGACGGTCGGGACCTCTATTTCACCTGGGAAGAGGACCTGGGTGACATATGGGTCATGGACGTGACCGATGAGCGCTAGTCGGCCGTTGTCGAGCCACGCAACACCGTATGTCGGCGGGTGGAGTATCGTCCGGTCTCCTCGCGCGAATGCACGAGATGTCGGTGCGTCTGCCAACTGTTCTCTCTTTACGAGCCGGATGCGTGGCAGTGACAGGCTTGGAGCAAACAGAGGTCAAAGGCGCCTCAGATCCCTTGACCCTGGCAATCGATCTGCGGAGCATCATTAGCCGAAACCAAAGGTGCTCCGCCATCACCGGCGGGCCAGTTGGGCCAACGACACCACTAAATCCTCTTTCGTGCTTCCTTCGCGGAAATCGTAGGCTCTTTGAGGCGCTTCTCGAGCAGCTTGCGAAACCTCGGGTTGTACTCGATTAGGTGATCAATGAGATCGTCGTCCTCCCCCAGGGGAACCAGTTGGAACGCAGGCACTCCGTTCACCGTCACAATGATGGGCTCCTCGCGACACCGACGAGCGTAATGGCTCAAGTTCGCTTTGGCCTCACTCAATGGAATCACTTTCATGGTGTTCGGCAAACTCCTCTCCCCGAACGAGCAGGGAATCACCCCGTTTCTCGCCAACGAGGATGATCGTGACCTCTTCTCTTTCTTCTCTGACGTTGAACAGAACCCGATACTTGCCTAGCGGCCGGAGCTCTCGCTGGGCGACCGGATTCTTCCGCAGAGTCTTCATGTTTCGGGTATCGGCCAAGGGGTCCAGCGATAGCTTCTGCTCGATTTCTTTCAACAGGAGTCGGCCGTCTTTCTTCCCGAACCAACGCAGATCCTCGATCACCGACTCCTTGAGTTGGACTGCCCACCCCACGTACGGTCAAAATTATACCCATGACCATAATTCTAGTCAAATCGGCTCGGTTGATGAACCGTTTGTGGCAGTGCCGAAGTATAAGAAAACCATCTTTCTCGGCCAGTTCGTGAGGGCCAACCGAGCGAGGAGGGCGGGCGAAACAGCTTGGTCCGGATGCGGACGAACGGAGGGGCGGGTCCTCCGGCCGTCGGCTCGTCACGAGATCGCGTCAGCGAGGACGTCGAGTTGGAGCTCGTCCCGCATCCGCCAGAAGAGGGAGGGCCACGAAGACAGAGGTACTCATCGCTCCGGCAGACGGAAGACATAGAGGGCGTTGTGCCCGTCGGGGCTCACGAGCTCCGGGGTGAGGAAGTCGCCGATCCGCCACGGACTGCCGCCGCCTCGGCCGGTTGGAATGCCGAAGTACTGGACGCCATCGATCTCGAACGTCACCGGGAATCCCTCGACGGTGCTCGCGAGACGCGTCTGCCAAAGTAGCTCGCCGGTGTCGATGTCGTAGGCCTTGACCCAGCGGTCGAAGTCGCCGACGAAGGCGACGCCGCCCGCCGTCGTGAGAACCCCCGTCATGAAAGGTGCCTTCTGCTCGACGCTCCAGACTTCATCGAGCGTGGTGACGTCGTAGGCGGCGAGCTTGCCGAAGAGTCCGTCCTTACCGGGCGACGGCTTCCACATGCGCGACGCTCCGGTTCCACCGCCGCCCTTCTGCATCACGATCTTCCGACCCGCGATGTCCATGCAGCTCTGACTGAGCGGTGCTATGAGCAATCGGTTTGCCGGGTAGAAGGCGGTGGACTGCCAGTTGTGACCGCCGGCCGTCGAGGGGCAGACGGAGAGCCAATCGCCGACTCGAGCTTCCTGGATGTCCTCCCGGTACGTCACCGCACCCGTCCGTGGATCGATGGAGTGGTAGACGTCCTGATAGACGGTCTCCTTGAAGCCGAGGAAAGTCCCGCCGCGGCGATCCAGCTTCCAGAGGATTCCGCTCTTTCCAATCGACAGGTGGAGAGGGCGTCCGTCCACATCGACGAGCACCTGCTCGAAGGCCTCGTCGAAATCGAGCGACTCACCGGGAACGTGCTGCCGGTACCAGACGATGCGGCCATCGGTTACGTCCAGCGCGAGAGTGGAGTTGGCGTAGAGTGTCGCGTCCGCGGTCGTGAGTCCGCGGCTCGCGGCCAACCACGGCTTGGCCTGCGCCGTTCCGAAGTACACGAGGCCAAGCTCGGGATCCCAGCTTCCCGGGATCCAGACGTCGGCGCCGCCCCGGAGCTCCCAGGGCAGATCACCCCAGGTGTCGCCGCCCGGCTCGCCGGGCCGGGCGACGGTATAGGTCCGCCACAGCTCCTTCCCCGTTCGTGCGTCGTGCGCGGTAATGAAGCAGCTCTCCTCGGTAAGGCGCGTGCAGCCGGTCATGCCGGTGATCACCCGGTTCTCCGCCACGATGGGCCCTGACGTGTAGCCGAAGCCGAGGCTTTCGTCGGCGACCTCCGTCTCCCACCGAACCACGCCCGTGCTCGCGTCGAGCGCGACGAGATGCGCATCGATCGTTGCCACGAAGACGAGGTCTTCCCAGATCGCGAGACTTCTCAGGTGCCCCCGTCCGAGGCTCGTGCCTTCGCCGAAGCGGCGGCGGTACTCCCAGAGCAAGGTGCCGTCCGATCCGTCCAGCGCCTGGATGACGTTGGCCTGGTTCGGAAGGAAGACGACTCCGTCCCGCGCGAGAAACGAGGGTTGGCTCGTGCCCGGCTCCATGCCCCAAACCCACGCGAGCTGGAGACGATGCACGTTGTCCCGGGTGATCTGGCTCAGCGGGCTGTAGCCGAGGGCACCGGGAGTACCCCGCCAGTGGAGCCAGTCCCTCGCCGGTGGTTGCGCCAGCTCCTCGGACGAGACCGAAACCGGTCGTCGCGGGGCTCGGTAGGTGCGGGTGATCGACGTCTCGGTCTCGGATATCTCGGCGACCTCGGGGGCGACGTTTCGGGAACCGGGGGTCGGCACCGTCCCGGGGAGGCCCGGTACCGGCGGCCGTGGAGGCTCGAGCTCGGTGTCGGCTGTTCCCGGAAACACGGGTGACGTGTCCGACGAGCTGAGCGGCGTGTCACCCGGAGGCACGCCGTTTTCACGCAGAAGGAAAGCCGTGACCGCGGTCGCGCGCTCGAGACTCAGCGAGCCCGCATCTTCCGGCGGCATCGTGGCGCGAATGACCTCGACGAGATCGATGAGGGGACGACCCTGCCAGTTGATACGGAAGTCCTCGCCCGCGAGCGCCGTTGCCTCGAACGAGCCGGAGAGGTCGGCGAGGTGACAGGCGGCGCACACATTGCCGTAAAGGTCGGCCCCGGCTGCCGCTTGCTCGTTCGTGTAGGCGGGCACGTCCTGGAGTGTCGTGGTCGCTACGACGAACGAGAAAAGCGCCGCGAACATGCTTCTGGTAACCCCGAAGGAGGCCAAGCGATCCTATCGAAAGATCCGGGGAAAGGACAGACGGAACCTCGCCGTTGCCCACCGAAGGACTCGGATGCAAACGGATTCCCGTTCTGTTAGAACGAGCCGATGAAACACTGGCTAATCGTAACGACGATCGTCATCGCGATGGCGGTGCTCGTGCCCGCGATGGGCGCTTCCCAGGAGCTCGACATCCTGATCCGAAATGGGCTCGTCGTCGACGGCACGGGTAATCCCGCGATACGAATGGATATCGGAATCGACGGTGACACGATTGTCGCGATGGGACCGTTGCGCGGGGCGCGAGGGACGCGCACAATCGATGCCTCGGGGCTCTACGTCGTGCCGGGATTCATCGACGTGCACTCGCACGCCGACCGCGCGCTCACTTCGGATCACGTCGAAGCACGCCGCGGCACGAGCCTCGTCCATCAGGGAATCACGACCGTGCTCGGAGGGCCCGACGGCCGTAACGCGGCCTGGCCGCTCGGCGCCGAGTACGCGGCTTACGAGGAAGCGGGGATCTCGATGAACGTCGTTCCGATGGTGGGCCACAACACCGTTCGGCGTGAGGTCATGGGTGACGACTACGAGCGTGAGGCGACGACGGAAGAGGTCGCGCGTATGAAAGAGCTCGTTCGTCAAGGTATGGAGGACGGTGCGTGGGGGCTCTTCGCCGGACTCGAGTACCGGCCGGGCCGCTTCAGCTCACCGGCCGAGGTCCTCGAGCTCGCGAGCGTCGTGGCGGAATACGACGGCTTCTACATCGCCCATCAACGAAGCGAGGCGGCGATGCCGCTTTCGCTTCTGCCGTCCATGCTCGATGGCTGGCCTGTGGACGGCTTGCAGGCCCTCGAGGAGACCATCGAGATAGCGAGACAGACTGGCATTCGGGTCGTCGCGAGCCACATGAAAGCACGCGGCCGCTCGTCGTTCGGTCGCTCCGCCCACGACGTGCTCGTGGTGAAGCGAGCGCGCGCCGAGGGTCTTCAGGTCTATCTCGACGTTTATCCTTATGAGACTTTCGGGGGCGGTCCCCGTCCGATGATTCCACGCTGGTGTCTCGTCGACGACGGCGTCGACACATCGGGGGGGCGCGATGCTCCCATCTATGAGCAGGAGGGCATCTTCGACCGCGCCCGTGAGAATTTGATGCGTCGCTGGCACGAGCCCGAGACCCGAAGGCTCATCGCCCGGGACATCGCCTGGATCGTCGATCACAACGGTGGCGCGGATCGGGTCGTCGTCGTCGACTACCCCGAAGCGAGCTTCAACGGAAAGACGCTTGCCGAGCTGGCACGCGAACGCGGTGAGACCCATCAGGAGGTCGTCGTGCATATGGCGCTCCACGGTTACGAGGACGTGCTGGGCGGCGCTTGGACGCGTGGCTACGGCATCCATGAGCTCGATATCGAGAACTACATTCGCGAGGATTTCACTGCCACCGGCTCCGACGCGGCGGTGAGCGGGGTGGAGGGGGTGGAAGGATTCGAGGGAGGTCCGGGAAGCCACCCCCGTCATTTCGGAGCCTTCGTGCGAAAGATCGCCCGCTACGTAAAGGAGCGTCAGGTCATTACCTTGCCGTTCGCGGTGCGCTCGTCCACGGGACTTCCCGCTCAGATCGTGGGCCTGAAAGACCGAGGGCTGCTGCGAGAAGGTTTCAAAGCGGATGTCGTCATCTTCGACCTCGACGCCCTTCAGGATAATTCCACCGTGCTCGAGCCGGAGCGTTTCAGTGACGGGGTGGAGATCGTCATCAACAACGGCCTGTTCGCCGTCGACGGTGGAAAACCGACCGGCTTTCTTCGAGGTCAGATCATCAAGCGACCAGGGGGCGGGAGCCAATGAGCGAGCCGCGAGTCTGGATGGACGTTATGCGTACCTACGCCCCGGCCTCCGGTGGCAGCGGTAGGGAGAACTTCTCGAGCACCTTCCGAAACCTCGGGTCGTCGTGATACTCCTCGTATTCGGGCCAAAGGTAGGGCTGGAAGGAAACGCCCGACTCGTTGGCCTTCTCGAGTATCTCGAGAAGGCGTTCGCGATCACCGAGACCGAGATGGATCTGAGCGAGCTCGATGGGAGAGGACTTGCCTTCCGCGACGCGTTTTTCCAGCTCGGCGAGCTCCCTCAGCGCTTCGTCGCGCTTGCCGGCGAGCGCCTCGAGGTAGCCGCGGAACCAGAGGACCGGCTCTCCGTAGAGCGACTCGTAACGCGCGAAGTGCTCGAGAGCCGCCTCGAGCTCGCCTTGCTCGGCCTTTGGCGCCGCGAGCAACCAGTGCGACTCCGGAAACGAGGGATCGAGCTCGAGGGCGTGGCGCGCCTCGTCGATTGCCCGACCGTATCGACGATCGCCATAGAGCCACCAACCGAGGTCGCCGTGCATCAAGGGCGACCTCGCTCTGAAGAGCAAGAAGATCGACCATGTCCCGTTCGTACTGTTCCGCCCAGACCTGCTGGTCGTGGGGCGCGTCGATCAGTTTTGCGGAGATCCGGATCCGGTCGCCGGCCTGCACCACCGACCCTTCGACCAGCCACTGCACGCGTAGCTCGGCCGCTATCTCCGGGAGGAGTGTGGAAGTTTTCTGATAGCGCATGGAAGACGTACGCGACGTCACCCGCATTCCATCGATCTGCTGCAGCGCGGTCAATAGGGCCTCGTGCATCGCCGCAGCGAACCACTCCTGACTCTGCCCGGAAGAGAAATCGGCAAACGGCAACACCGCGAGACGGGGAAGCTCTCGAAGGTTCGAGCGGGCGTCCGATCGCTCGAGCTCATCCGCCATGCCCACATGGAGCTCGGTCCGTTCCGAATTACGACCGACGAGCGGTGTGCGAGTCGCACGGGGCGCGGCCCGCTCCGCCAGGTCGTGGAGGGTGGGACCGGCTTTGCGCACCGTACCCTCGAGGACGTAACGCGCTCCGAGCTCTTTACCGACGCGCCGCACGTCATCGGTCTGATCCTCGTAGCGGATGGTCCAGTTACGTGAGATGACGGAGAGGTAGGAGAACTTCGACAGACCCGTCGGACGTCCTCATTCAACCCTTCGGCAAGCGTTTCCAGATCGGGGTCGTCTCCGCGGGGTTTGAACGGCAGCACCGCGACCCAGAACCCCCCGGCCGGTTCCGCTTCGCGAGACTCGCTTCTTGCCGCCGGGCTCGCGGGCGTGGAAGAGGCGTCATCCCTCAAAGACTGAAGTGCGTCATAAAGATCACGTGCGGACTGGAAACGATCTTGCGCGTTCTTCTCGAGACAGCGCGCAACGATCCGGGCCAGACCGTGTGGCAGCTCCGTCCTCGAGTCCATTACGTCCGGTGGTGTATCCCGCAGGATCGAAGAGATGAGCTCGGCCGCGGAAGCTCCTCGAAACGGACGGCAGCCGCACGCCATCTCGTACAAAATGATCCCGAGTGAGAAGATGTCCGTACGCTGGTCGACGCGCTTGCCCTGCACCTGTTCGGGGGACATGTAGGGAACGGTTCCCATCACCAGGCCTTCTCGAGTCTGAGCTTCGGTGACGAGCTCGTCGTCATGAAGATCGTCTTTCGCCAGGCCAAAGACCTTGGCCAGCCCGAAGTCGAGGACCTTCAGCCGTCCTTTCTCGGTCACCATGATGTTCGCGGGCTTCAGGTCCCGATGGGTGATCCCTTTTTCGTGTGCCGCCGAGACCGCATCGACCAAAGGCAGAGCGATCTCGAAGATCTGTTCCAAAGAAACGCCGGCTTCCGGGATCAGAGCGTCGAGCGCTTGACCCTCGACGAGCTCCATCGTGAGGAAATGAATCCCCCCGGCTTCTTCGACGGAGTAAAGGGTGACGATATTGGGGTGATTGAGAGCGGCAACGGCACGCGCCTCGCGAGAAAAGCGTCCAATCCGGTTCGGGTCCGAGGCCATCTCGGCGGGGAGGACTTTCAGGGCCATGTCGCGACCGAGCTTCGTGTCGCGAGCCCGGTAGACCTCGCCCATCCCACCGACGCCGAGAGAGCCGGTGATGCGGTAGTGAGCGAGGAGGGTGCCGATCATCGGCCGGCAAGCTTCTGTCCGCCGGTGCGCGGGGCAAAATCGTAGAGGGCGGTGAACTCGTAGGGTCCTATTCGATCGGCGGGTGTCAGCACCGAGGTTAGACTGTAACAGTAAGTCGGGGCGCGATTGTAGCTTTTTGGCTCTGGTGCGGGCAAATTTGTGGGTTATCGTCGGGAAAGGCTGACCGGAGCTCGCATGACGTGGCCGGCCCTAACCTTCTATCAACCTAAATCAACGCATTCGCGCCGCGTTGCCCGAGGCACGAAAGGCGAGGGCGCGCAGCCCTTCCGCCTCTCGCTTCGTGAACCGCGCCCAACTTCCGTCGCCG